>CAYULV010000183.1:2216-4803 GCA_964445655.1 uncultured Granulosicoccaceae bacterium
CAGGCGCAAACGCATGCATGCGTAACAAGGCCATATCAAAGGCTTCGCGTTGATCAGGTGCAAACGGCATGTCACGACGTGCATGCATGCCTATCTGATAATTGAGCTGTACAACATCGCCAGCCATTGATTGGCTCAAGGCTTGTAACTGCTCATAGCCCGGTGTGCCTTCATCGACTGAGCCTGGCACACTTTGCAGCATAGCGACGCGATGCAACAGACTCAGCAGTTCACCGAGTAGCTCGCCAAAGTCCGGGCCGTATTCGGCCAAGGCATCGACCATCGCGAACAAGGCCGGCAAATCACCGGCCTCGAGCAGTGTCAGCAACTCAAGCAGGCGCGCGGTTGATACACGGCCAAGCATCGATTCCACTTCTACCGCACGTACAGCGCCTTCACCAAAGGCAGCCGCTTGCTCAACCAGACTCAATGAATCACGCACGCTCCCTTCGGACGCGCGCGCGATCAGTTCCAGCGCTGGGCGTTCATTATCGATCGACTCGGTATCCAGGATATGTTGCAGATAGTCGGCAAGCTTAGCGGGCGCGATGCGTTTCAAATTAAATTGCAGACAGCGCGACAGAACCGTAACCGGTACCTTTTGCGGGTCTGTGGTTGCCAGCACAAACTTGACATGCGCAGGGGGTTCTTCCAGCGTTTTCAACAAGGCGTTGAAACTGTGCGTGGAGAACATATGGACTTCATCGATCAGGTAAACCTTGTAGCGACCACTGGCGGGTGCATAAGGAACGTTTTCGAGTAGCTCGCGCGTTTCGTCAACTTTGGTGCGCGATGCAGCATCGACTTCTATCAGATCAAAGAAACGGCCCGCTTCTATATCGACACACGTTGAACATTCGCCGCAGGGACTTGAACTGACGCCATTGGTCTCGCAATTGAGGCATTTGGCCAGAATACGAGCGATGGTGGTCTTGCCCACACCGCGCATGCCGGTAAACAGATAGGCATGATGCAAGCGATCGGTATCGAGTGCATTACTCAGCGCCCGCAATACCGGTTCCTGACCCAGCATGTCACGAAAATGCTGAGGTCGCCATTTACGCGCAAGAACCTTGTAGCTCATGAGTATTTGCGAGTTGCAAAACAAATATTATTGGGTGGCATTCCGCACCAGCCGCATCCCGGCACCCGAATCCACTGCTGCCGCTGCTCCCTTCCGGGCCTGACGGGGTTAACAGCTTCTCGTCGCGAGAGTGCCGATACGGAACACCATAACCCGACCATTGTCCCTGCTAAATCCTGTTGCCGCAACCGCTATGCGAACATCAACCGTGTTTTTTCATCCAGCTGTCATATTGGCTGACTACCTTTGGCCATCTATGCCATTGTTAACTGCCATGACAAACCGCCAGAACACGCCACCAACAGGAGCCAATCCGGGAACCGATTCGGGAGCCGATTCGGGAGCCGATTCGGGAGCCGATTCGGGAGCTGATTCGGGAGCCGACACTGCCACCATACTCGTCATAGAAGACGAAGCAGCAATACGCGATATGGTGCGTTTTGCGCTG
Organism: uncultured Granulosicoccaceae bacterium; assembly: GCA_964445655.1. GTDB lineage: Bacteria > Pseudomonadota > Gammaproteobacteria > Granulosicoccales > Granulosicoccaceae > Granulosicoccus. Next base: position 3,749 of record CAYULV010000183.1, read on the forward strand.
CAGCGCCACGGTTATGACATCCACACGTGTGCATCGGTCGAGACGGCGCGGACTCTGTTGGAAACCGTCACGGTTGACCTGGCACTGATTGACTGGATGCTCCCCGGAGGTAGCGGACTGGAATGCGTCAGGAGCCTCAGGCGCAGCGAACGCTATCGCAATCTGCCGATCATGATGCTCACCGCACGCACCGAGGAGGCTGACGTCACCGCTGGGCTCGATGCCGGTGCTGACGACTATATGACCAAGCCGTTTTCGCCACGTGAACTGCATTCACGCATCAAGGCACTGTTGCGCCGCAGCCGCAATTTCACCGCCGACACCGGCATCACTCGAGGTCCATTAACGCTCGACATCGCGGCCCACCGGGTCACTGCCGGAGAGAATCAGATTGATATCCCGCTGGGGCACACAGAATTCAAGCTGCTGGCCTTCCTGATGAAAAACCCCGAGCGTGTCTTCAGCCGCGCACAGCTGTTGGACAATGTCTGGGGTCCGGGTACCTTTATTGAGGATCGCACCGTTGATGTCCACATTCTGCGCCTCAGAAAGAGCCTGAAGCCGCATCAGGCGGACCTCCTGATCGATACGGTCCGCGGTGCGGGGTACCGCTTCCGGACCACCCTCGAACAGCGACCCGAAGGACCGCCCAGCTAGCGCTGAACTTGAGGTACCATCGCCGCCATGGCCAGAGTCACCCATTTCAGCAACGCCATGAGGAACGTGCCCACGGCCTTGAAACAAGAGGCAGTGTGGCTGGGCGGTGGCCTGTTGGCCAGCTTTGTGATCGGCGCTGCGATCAGCCTGCCGGTGGCGCTGCCGGTGGTCTTTCTGTTCGGTTTCACCTGTTGGTTGATGCTGCGTATGGCGCGCATCGTTGCCTGGCTGGAAAGCGGCGCAAAGGCGGAAAGTGCGCCGCAATCAGCTGGTATGACCGACGCGATGGTGCAGCAGGTACACCGAGAAAAGAAATACAGCAGCAAGCTGAACAAGCGTTACCGCGATGCCCTCGCCCAATTCAACAATCTGGCGTCGGAGATGCCGGATGCAACCCT
>CAYULV010000183.1:4903-8204 GCA_964445655.1 uncultured Granulosicoccaceae bacterium
ATGCGCTGAAAGATGTCGCAACACAATCTGATCGCATGCGCCATATCGTTGATCACTTGCTCGAACTGTCAAAACTTGAAGGCAACCCGCTCGGCGAGAACGAAGGCGATAACATCAACATGAGCAACATGCTTCGCTCCATGCTCGCGGTCATCGAGCGGACCGAAAAAGAGCATGTCTTTGTCGCTGACATCGATGAGTCGCTGACGCTGCTGGGATCTGAAAACGAAATCTACAGCGCGTGTCTGAACCTGCTGAGCAATGCCGCCAAATACACGCATGCAGGCTCGACAATCACGGTCGCCTGGTATCGCAACGAGAACGGCTCACCGGTGTACTCCGTCAGTGATGATGGGCCGGGGATCGAAGCTCATCATCTGCCACGCCTGAGTGAGCGCTTTTATCGGGTGGACAAGGGTCGCTCGCGGGAATCGGGTGGGACCGGCCTCGGACTGGCCATCGTCAAGCACTCCGCGCAGCGCCACGGCGGGCATCTGGACATCAGCAGTACACCGGGGACCGGATCCATGTTTTCGATAGAATTTCCGGCCTCCCGTGCCGGTGAGCCGCCCAAAAAGCGCCAATTTGCCTGATCGCCCTTGCCAATTACCTTCTCTGTAACCTGCCTGTCACATTCAACACAGATACTCTCATTTCACACATTTTCTACGAGCAATTCAAGAGATAACCCATGAACAAGTTTCAAGTAGTCGCCTCATCAGCGGTGCTCGCGACAGGTTTGGTCACACAGGCACATGCACGAGACAGCATCAGCGTTGTCGGTTCCTCAACGGTCTTCCCGTTTGCGACCGTCGTCGCAGAGCGTTTCGGTAAAACCTCGGACTTCGCCACACCAAAAATCGAATCAACCGGTTCCGGCGGTGGACTCAAGCTCTTTTGTTCTGGCCTCGGTGTCAACACGCCTGACATCACAAATTCATCACGTCGCATCAAGTCCAGTGAATTTGAAATGTGCCAAAGTAATGGAGTTACCGATGTTATTGAAGTGCTGATCGGTTTTGACGGCATTGCCGTGGCCAATTCTGTCAACGCCGAGCAACTGGACATGAGCCTTGCCGATATCTTCATGGCACTGGCCAAGGAAGTACCGAACCCGGATGGTTCCGACAGCCTGGTGGCTAACCCGTACAAAACCTGGAAGGAAATCAACAGCGCACTGCCGGCGATCGACATCGAAGTGCTGGGACCACCACCGACATCCGGTACACGCGATGCCTTCGTTGAACTGGCCATGGAAGGTGGCTGCAAAAGTTTCCCTTTCATCAAATCGATGGACAAGTCGACAATGAAAGCGGTCTGTCACACGATTCGTGAAGACGGTGCCTATGTTGAAGCGGGCGAGAACGACAATCTGATCGTACAAAAGCTCGAAGCCAACCCCGATGCGGTCGGTATTTTCGGCTTCAGCTTCCTTGAGCAAAATTCTGACAAGGTGCAAAGCTCGATCATTGAAGGCTATGAAGCTGACTTCGATGCGATAGCCGATGGCGACTACAGTATTTCCCGCCCGCTTTACTTTTACGTCAAAGCACAGCACATCGGTACCGTGCCCGGTATCGAAGAGTATCTGGCAGAATTCACCGACGAAAGAGCTTGGGGTGAAGATGGGTATCTGGCTGATAAGGGTATGATTCCTCTCGATGACGACACACGTGGCGAAATCGCTGAACAGGTGGCCAGCCTGACCACCCTCAAGTCCATCGAATAATTCTAACCAAGCACTATGTCACTAACCTCCCTGATTGTTGCGACACTGGCTCTGACGCTACTGAGCTTTGTCTACGGCCGCCACAAGGCATTTGCGGTAGCTGACAATCAGGGAGGCATCAAGAGCATGCACTCCCTGCCGTCTCATTACGGCACGATGGTGGCGCTCTGGTGTGCACTACCGGCTTTGGCCATTATCGTTATCTGGAAGCTGGTTGAACCGGCGGCCGTCGGTAGCCTGCTGACCGACTCGATCCCGGCAAGCGTGCATCAAGCCGGTGACAAAACGGTCGAGCTTTATCGCAATGATCTCGGCAATATTGTCAGCAATGACCGAATTGCCACGGTGGCTGACCCTGAAAAGCAGTTAGCGGCACAGCATCTGGCCGATCTGAAACGCATCAGCAGTTATGCACTTGTGGTACTTGCACTGACCGCTGCCTGCATTGGTGCAGCATTGGCGCTTAAACGCATACAGCCGAACACGCGTGCACGCATTATCGTCGAGCGTATTGTTTTGGGCTTTCTCATCGCCTGTGCATCGCTGGCGATACTGAGCACGGTCGGCATTGTGTTTTCCGTACTTTTCGAAGCCATGCGCTTTTTTAATCAAGTCGGCTTTCTTGAATTTGTACTCGGTACCAAATGGAGCCCACAAACCGCCATTCGTGCCGATCAAGTTGGTTCATCTGGTTCCTTCGGTGCGGTCCCTTTGTTTGTCGGGACCTTGTTGATCTCGGCCATCGCGATGGTCGTCGCTGTACCCTTCGGCTTGATGTCTGCGATCTATCTGGCTGAATATGCATCGCGCACGACGCGCAATATCGTCAAGCCTTTACTTGAAATCCTGGCCGGCATACCGACGGTGGTTTATGGATTCTTCGCGGCACTGACCGTTGCCCCCGCAATCAGAAATTTCGGCGACAGTATTGGCATGAGTGTCTCATCAGAGAGTGCACTGGCGGCCGGTATTGTCATGGGCATCATGATCATTCCGTTCGTGTCGTCACTGTCTGATGATGTCATTACTGCCGTGCCGCAAGCGATGCGTGACGGCTCTTATGGTCTGGGTGCCACACAGTCCGAAACTATCCGAAGTGTGGTTATTCCTGCCGCACTCCCTGGTATTGTGGGTGGTGTGCTGCTGGCGGTATCGCGCGCCATTGGGGAAACGATGATTGTGGTCATGGCCGCAGGTCTTGCGGCGAATTTGACAGCCAACCCCTTGGAGGCTGTCACCACAGTTACCGTACAGATCGTCACTCTACTGACCGGTGATCAGGAATTCGACAGTGCCAAGACACTCGCCGCCTTCGCGCTCGGCCTGATGTTGTTTGTCGTCACCCTGGTTCTCAATGTCATCGCGCTGCATGTTGTGCGTCGTTATCGCGAGCAATACGAATGAGCAATACAACCGATCAAGTCAAGCAATCGCTGGCGCGACGTTATCGTGCCGAGAAGCGTTTTCGCTCCTACGGCATTTTTGCGATCGCCGCGAGCTTGAGTTTTCTCGCCTTGTTGATTGGCAGCATCATCATCAAGGGTACGCCTGCATTCACGACCACTTATATGA
>CAYULV010000184.1:0-8033 GCA_964445655.1 uncultured Granulosicoccaceae bacterium
CCACATGAGCACTGTCGATGCGCTGAGTGACAGTTCGTAGTTTTGAAAAGATGCTTTATCGGGCAGACTGATCTCTCGGTTTATGAGGCGAGTCGACTATTACGCATCAGAGGCAATTCGGGTTCATACCGGTAAGCCTTCTTGTTCAACAGATCGGGAAACTAAACCTGAATGGTTACAACAACACCCAAGTAGGCCAGCTACAGGGGATCCAGAAGAAAGCACTCCCGCGCCCGATGCCCCTTTATCAAAATTTCACCGCGTGACTGAGCGCTAAAGCGCGCGGGTAACAGGGCCTTTGTTTCAGCAGATATTTGTATGCGATCAGCCACGCCTTCTGACTCCATTCGACTTGCCACATTGACCGTATTACCCCACAGGTCATAGGAGAATTTCTGCTTACCTATAACACCTGCGACCACAGCTCCCGAGTGAATGCCAATGCGAAGCTTGAGATCCAGCTCGTTTTCTTGCCGGAATTCGGTAAACCCTTGTTGCATGGCGATGGCCAGATCAACTATTTTTTCAGCGTGATCAGCTTCGCCTTGCAAGCCGGTAGCAACCATATAGGCATCCCCAATGGTTTTGATTTTCTCAGCGCCCACAACATCGATATGCGCATCGAATCGGGTAAATAGATCGTTCAACAGTGAGACCAGATCTCGGGCGGTCAGATTGCGTGACAAATTCGTAAACCCGGCGATGTCGGCAAACAGCACGGAAACGTTCTCATGACTATCGGCCAAGGGCTCTTCATGTGATTTCAGTCGCGCAGTAATGCGCGCGGGCAATACGTTGAGCAGTAACGACTCCGCTCGATCGTACTCCACCTGCTGTGCAAGCTCGGCTCGTTCGACCGCCAAATCGTAAGACACGATGATCATCGTCACGATCAATGCCAGAACGACGAGGTTCATCAACAGGAAGACTGAGCTTAGTGCGCTTGATAAGTCATAAACAGGTCCTTTTTGTATCACGATCAGTGCAACCATGCCAATGCCGAGGACCAATGCAAACCCTATGAAAATTCGCACCGGCCGAGACAACACAGGATATAAAGGGATAAAGGCAACACTGATAAAAACAAGTAACCAGAAACCTGCATCAAAACCCAGGTACCAGGTGGCAAGCATGGCATGCGCCGGGATTTCAAACAGAATACAGCCATACACAGCCCACGTCAGATTGTCATGATAAAGACGCCAACAGGCAAACGAAAAGAGTGCGAAGCTAAAAATATTGAACAAGGCGAGTACCGGAAAATCCAGCAGCCAGAACAAAAGAAGGAATGCACCATGAAAAAGAACACCCAATGGCAGACCAATCCAGAGAGCGGTTAGTATCCGCGCCTGTTCGCCATTGTGTTTGGCGAGTTTGGTTCTACCCAGGTTCCAAAGCTTCAATGGCATGCCTTTGGATTGCTGATCGATGACATTTCCATGCCTGTGCTACAACCATACGCGAAAGGACAAATACACTATCACGAAGAGAATTCACCACCAAATTTGTCACGCAATTCATTTTTCTGGACCTTGCCCATCGCATTGCGTGGCAATTCATCCAACACTTTCAAGCATTTCGGCTGCTTGAACCTGGCCAGTGATTCGCTGATCTTCGCCAGTACACTTTTTTCATCAATAGTGACGCCCTTCTCCAACACCAGCACCCCGACGACGGCTTCGCCAAAATCCGGATGAGGTGCACCGATGACAGCGGATTCGACAACGCCATCGACATCATCGAGCACCAGTTCCACTTCCTTCGGGTATACGTTGTAACCACCGCTGATTATCAAGTCCTTGCCACGCCCGACAATCGTGTAATAGCCATTGTCTGAAATCGTGGCCAAATCACCCGTGATAAAAAACCCATCATCGGTAAATTCTTCGCGTGTTTTCTCTGGCATTTGCCAGTAACCCGTAAACACGTTGTCGCCCTTCACCTGCAACATGCCAACCTCTTCAATATCACACACCGCATTGGTATCCATATTCATGACCCTTGCGGTTACACCTGGCAGCGGCAGGCCAACCGACCCACTGATGCGTTCGCCCTCATACGGGTTGGAGGTATTCATATTGGTTTCTGTCATGCCATAACGCTCGAGTATTTTGAGTCCGGTGCGTTGCTCAAACTCAATATGCGTCTCGGCCAGCATCGGCGCGCTGCCACTGATAACCAAACGCATATGCTTCGCCTTGTCAGCACTAAAGCGTGCATCCCCGAGCAAACGTGTATAAAACGTTGGTACGCCCATCATGGTGGTCGCACGCGGTAATTGCTCAAGCACTGCGTCAACCGTGAACTTCTCCAACCAGATCATGGATGCGCCCGATAGCATGATCGTATTGCCCGCAACAAATAATCCATGAGTGTGAAAAATCGGCAAGGCATGCAGCAGTACATCGTCTTTTGTAAACTGCCAATAATTCACCAGCACTTCGGCATTGCTCAACAAATTCTTATGGCTCAGCATCGCCCCTTTGGAACGGCCGGTGGTGCCCGAGGTATATAGAATCGCGGCAAGATCATCAGCATCTCTTGCCACAGTGTCGAAATTCGACACCATGCTTTGCGCTTTGTCCATCAAACTGCCACCGCCGTCAGCATCAAGCGTATGAACCTTTACACCCGTGCGCGTTATTAATGGTTGCGCGGCATCCACATTGGCGGGGTCCAGCACTAGTAGTCCCGGTGCTGCGTTATCAACAAAGTACTCAAGCTCATTAGCCGTGTAGCCGGTATTGAGCGGAATGAATACGGCACCAGCCTGTACGGCTGCTACATACAAGGCGAAATTTGCGGCACTCTTTTCGATCTGCACCATGACGCGGTCGCCTGGCTGAATGCCGGCATCAACAAGCACATGGGCAAAGCGCGATGCCTGGGCAAAAAAATCCTTATCGTCAAGCGATGAACCATCAGGGAGGTGCATGAGTGTCGCGCAGCCCTCAGAACGGCCTTTGACAAACGCATCGAATAGTATGTTTGGCATTAACTAAACCCCAAGAAATTGATTACGAGTCGCTACATCCAGAGCGGCGAAGTCACCCGACCAAACCGTCTTGCCTCTATGCAGAATAACAGCCTCATCTGCAATTGCTGCCAATTCCTCCAGCGACTTGTCCACCAGCAGGATGGCCATATCGCCTGCCGCTTTCAGTGCAGCAATCGCCGCCCAGATTTCCTGACGTACGATGGGCGCGAGCCCTTCGGTCGCTTCATCGAGAATCAGCAAACGCGGATTGGTCATCAAGGCACGGCCAATAGCCAACATCTGCTGCTCACCACCTGACAGTGATACCGCCATCTGGTGTTTTCTCTCGCCAAGGCGCGGAAACAGTGCCGTGACCTTCGTGTAGTCCCAATGCCCGGGGCGAGCTGCTGCAATCAGATTCTCATAAACATTCAGATTCGGGAAACATCGTCGCCCTTCGGGCACCAAACCCAAGCCAAGGCGTGCCGCTTCAAAAGAGGCGAACGACTCAAGTTTATGTTCGTTGAAGATGATCGTTCCACTTCGATGCTTCAGTAGTCGGCAGATGGTCTTGATCGTTGTGGACTTGCCCATGCCATTACGCCCCAACAGGGCCAGCACCTCGCCACTGTTCAGTGCGAGATCGACGCCGAACAGTGCCTGACTTTCACCGTAGAACGCGCGCACATCGTTCAGGCTCAACAGACTCACGACGTCTCTCCAAGATACGCCTTCTGCACAGCGTCATTCGAGCGGATTTCATCAACCGTACCGCTGGCAATGATTTTTCCGTACACCAGCACACTGATGCGATCGGCCAATGCAAATACCGCATCCATGTCGTGCTCGACTAACAGAATCGGTGCTTCATGACGCAAGGTATCGAGAAACCGCGTCATACGCTCCGTACCACTGGCGCCTAATCCAGCCATCGGTTCATCCATGACAAACGCCTTTGGCGTCAATGTCAGCGCTACCGCTATTTCCAGTAAACGCCGCTGACCGTGCGACAAGTTCGCGGTGCGCGTCTGTGCCTGTTCGGCAAGACCCACCCGTTGCAAGGCATCATGAGCACGATCGATCAGATAAGCGTCACGTTCAACCGAACGAAAGAAGCGCCAAGGTGAGCCTTTTGCGCCAACCACACCAAGCAAGGTGTTTTGCAAAACCGTATCGGACAAAGCCAGTGATGACACTTGAAAGGTGCGTCCCAAACCACGACGAGCACGCTGCGCTGTATTCATTGCAGTTACGTTCTCACCATCGATGAATACATTACCCGCATCCGGTTTCAGTCCACCGGCTATCTGTTGTATCAGTGTTGACTTGCCTGCGCCATTCGGCCCGATCAACGCATGTATCTCGTTGTCAACAAGCTCAAGCGTGATGTCACGGCTTGCGTCTATTGCGCCGAAACGTTTGACGATACCCTCCACTTTCAATCGAGTCTCAGGCATCTGGCACTCCTGAAGCTTGACTCGACGCTTTATCGGTTTCAGGCGCTAGCAGGCCAATCAAACCGCCACGGGCGAACAGTACGACCAGCAGCAGAATAAACCCAAGAAAGATATGCCAGTAATCACTGATACCGCCAAGCACATACTCAAGCACAATAAACACAGCGGCACCGATAACCGGTGCAAACAAACGCCCAACACCGCCCAGGATAATAAACATCATGAGCTCGCCACTGGTTTGCCAACTGAACATGGTCGGGCTGACAAATCGATTCAGGTCCGCATACAGAGCGCCGGCAACTGCAGTGACAACACCGGATATAACAAAGGCCACAAGCTTCAATCGATAAGTATCAATCCCTACTGTCTCTACACGCACGGAAGATTGGCGACTGGCATTCAAGGCAAGGCCAAAGGCTGAGCTGCGTAATCGAGAAGCCATGAACAGCGTGCCAAACAAAATCACTAGAGCGATGCAATAAAACTGTATCGGATCCAGTGTGTTCAGAAACGGAAAACCGTTGCGCACATAAATCGACAAGCCATCTTCACCACCGTAAGCAGGCCAGCTGATCGCAAAGTAATAGAACATCTGACCAAAGGCGAGTGTGATCATGATGAAATACACGCCAGATGTTCTGAGCGACAAAATACCAATCAAACAAGCCACCACAGCCGCTACCAATATCGCCACAAGCCAGATGATGGGCATTGACTGCGTACCTTCAAGCACAATTGGCGACTCGATGATCGGGTCATAGTTTTGCGCATGACTGGCAAGGATGCCCATCGCATAGCCACCCAAACCAAAGAACGCAGCATGCCCGAGACTGACTAGCCCGCCCACACCGAGCGCAATGTTCAGCCCGACACCCGCCAATGCGAGAATGGCTATCTTGGTCGCCAGTGTGACAAAGAATATTTCGTCCGCCTGCCATGCCCATAACGGTATCGCAACAAGCAGAATGACAACCAAGGTGTTCAAACCCGTCTCGCGCTTCATGTACGTTGCCCGAATAATCCAGCAGGACGCCACACAAGCACCAGAGCCATCAGTATGTATATCAACATGGACGCCAAAGCAGAGCCCACCGATGTTGCACTTGATCTATCCATGAACAGCGAAAACAATTCGGGTAACAACACACCACCCAAGGTATTGGTCAAGCCGACCAGAAGTGCGCCAATCAACGCACCTTTGATCGAGCCAATGCCACCGATAACAATCACGACAAAAGCCAGTATCAGTACAGGCTCACCCATGCCCACTTGTACCGACTGAATAGCCCCGACCAACGCCCCAGCCAGACCCGCCAGCGCGGCACCGAGTGCAAACACGATGGTATACAGACGCGTGATGTTAACCCCGAGCGCTGCAATCATTTCGCGATCACTTTCCCCAGCACGTATCTGCACGCCCAGGCGCGTTTTTGCAATCAACAGGAAGAGCCCGGCCGCGACCAGCAAACCAACACCGATGATGACCAGACGATACAAGGGATACTGAATGCCCCCGGGCAAGCTCACAGGCCCAGACAGATAAGACGGTACGTTCAGATACAGTGGGAACGAACCAAACAGCCAGCGAGTCCCTTCGGAGAAGATCAGTATCAGAGCGAAGGTGGCAAGCACTTGATCGAGATGGTCTCGGTTGTACAAGCGGCGAATGACCAACATCTCGACCATGACTCCGGCGAACGCGGCGGCGGCCATACTGGCGACCATGGCGAATAAAAACGAGCCGGTCTTGGCGGCAACGATCGCCGCGGCAAACGCACCGATCATATAAAGGGATCCGTGCGCCAGATTGATCAAACCCATGACCCCGAAAACAAGCGTCAAGCCGGCTGCCATCAGAAACAGCATGACGCCAAACTGCAGGCCGTTGAGGACCTGCTCAAGGAACAGAATCAGGGACATGTAAAATCAGGAAATGCCCGGACACATAGGGTATCCGGGCATTGATTTCAAAGTTGATTTACATCGAGCATTCGGCGGCATAGACATCCGAATGATTGTCCAGCGCCAGCCCGATAATTTCATTGGTGAAGACATCGCCTTCCTGAATGACTTCACGCACATAGATGTCCTGTACCGGATGGTGATTGGAGGCAAAGGAGAAATCGCCGCGCGTTGAATCAAAGTTCGCAGCTTTCAATGCCGCACGAAAAGCGTCCGCATCACTGACATCTGCTGTTTCCATGGCGGACAACAACAAGTTTGCCGTATCAAACCCTTGTGAAGCATAGAGCGACGGCAAGCGACCATACTCCGCTTCGAAACTTTCAACAAAAGCCTTGTTGGTTGGGTTGTCGATGTCCTTGTTCCACTGCGAAGTGTTCTTGACACCGAGCGCTGCTGCACCGACCGCTTGCAGAATTCCCTGATCAAAACTGAAAGCAGGTCCGACAACCGGCAGATCAATACCGCTGTCAGCATATTGCTTCAAGAATGAGATACCCATACCACCGGGCAAAAAGAAGAACACACTGTCAGCATCCGAAGCACGAATCTGAGCAAGTTCAGCGGCGTAATCGGTTTGTCCCAGCTTGGTGAAAATTTCACCAGCAAGGTCTCCCTCGTACTGACGCTTGTAACCGGTCAAGGCATCCTGACCTGCTGGGTAGTTCGGTGCCAGAATAAATGAATTCTTTAACGCTGCCGTATTGGCATAGGCACCCGCAGCTTCATGCAGGTTATCGTTCTGCCAGGCAACATTAAAGTAATTTTCGTGACAACCCTTACCCGCCAGTGCCGATGGCCCGGCATTTGGTGACAGATAAAATTTCCCTTGGGCCGTTGCACTCGGCACGACTGCCATGGCGAGGTTTGACCAGATGATTCCGGTCAGCACATCAACCTTTTCCGACTGAATCATTTTGTCGGCAAGTTGCACGGCGATATCCGGTTTACGCTGATCATCTTCAATCACAACCTCGAGATGATCATTGCCAGATTGCTTGACCGCCAGCATGAAACCATCACGCACATCAATACCGAGGCCGGCACCACCACCTGAAAGCGTCGTGATCATACCGACCTTGACCTTATTGCCATGACCGGCAGCCATCGAGATAACGGGTAATGCAGCAATGCAGGCTGCGAGTACGGTTTTTCTGATCATCGGGTTGAACTCCTCCGGAACGTTAAGGTATGCACCCGATGCTAACCGGGTTCGCGACGACATGCCAGCACCGTAACGCCCCGCAGGTGCACAGTTCGCAATAAGGAATGCTTTGTCAGGCTTGAGCGTCGGTTTTGGAACGACGGATTCGTCGCCACATCCGCTTGAGGAAGGCAGCGCCTCTGATGTACCAACGACGTATGAATCCGCCAGGCGCCGGCGCATTCGGAATATCCAGATCGAAATCAGATTGGGTGCTGTCCAGAGAATCAACTGCTGGATAATAGTCGGCAAGCTCGACGGATTTCTGTTGCGCCACCAGGGCCGAGCCAGGCACTTGTTGCGACTCACCCACGATCACTTGAATCGATTGATCCTGACCTGTTGCGGTAGCCTGCGCACCCACAAAATCCTGACCATCCAACGTTTGTTCATCAACGGTCGAATCAAACGCATCAGTCGAATCGCTCGAATC
>CAYULV010000185.1:0-1080 GCA_964445655.1 uncultured Granulosicoccaceae bacterium
CTGTGGGTCCATTTGCTTGCAGCATATCCAGGCGATCTTTTGCTTCCTCGGCCGTGGGCTGATGACCCGCTGGCACCCACCACAACACAGTGTTTTGGCTTTTGGTGCTATGGAACCATTTCTTTCGTTGTTTCATCACGTCGGTGTGGGCAGTGCGATATACGTAGTCGAACAGTGACGCCACCGAATCCCAGACTGAAAGATTCACAATAAACTCTTCACCAAAGGGATTGTCCGCAGGGTCCTCTTCCTGTACATCGTCTTGCAGACGCCAGACAAATCCCGGCGCGGCATCAGCCAGCGCGTTTATGCGGTCAAGCTCTGAGACAAAGTCTGTCAGTGTCGGCGAATCAATCGGTTCGCGCAGATGCGCAATGTTAAGTTGCGCCAGTTCCCAGTCAGTCATAGGATGCAATCCTGATATCGCTTTTCGATATATCGCCTGCCAATACGCCAATATATCGTTTGTCATTATGTAAAGGCACTTTTTGCCTTGCCACTTTCCTGCACTTTGAAGATGGAGGAACCATCTGGCGGTGGGGGTAAGGGCATCATGATGGGTACCTCAGTGAGTCGTGCGGTCAAAGGCTGAGATCCACACACGAGATTGTCCTGAAATTTCTGCCATAGTGTTTGTTGATTCATACCGGTATAGACATTCTGTGCACCGGCAATGGGCCATGCATCTGCCGCACCCAACTCATATAGCAGCAACAGGCGTGGATCCTTACCGCGATTAGGCGCGCTGCCATGCAGGGAACGAACATGATGAATCGAAATATCACCCGCCTTGCCGGTCAATGTCACCGCCGCATCAAGATCCACATCCGGGTGATTCGGATCAACCGCTCCACAGAATACGTCATCGATCGTATGGGGAATGGCGGGTAATTTGTGCGATCCGGGAATGACTTGCAGCGGCCCATCGTCCTCGCCAATGTCGCTGAGCATGACACCGACCGCGAGCAAATCATCATTGGTATGCGGGTAGAACGCCCAATCCTGATGCCATTCGACCGGCGCGCCGCCCTGAGCCGCCTTGGTGTTCAGTTTGCTGTTGTGCAGTCGGATGGCGTTGCC
>CAYULV010000185.1:1180-7937 GCA_964445655.1 uncultured Granulosicoccaceae bacterium
CGCCGGTAAGCCTGCTGTTGTGTGTCGCTCAGCGTATTCATAGGTATGGGTCCACACGATCTGTGTTGTGTATCACACGCTAACACCGCGCCTATTGCTTGCCAAGGAGGTGACGTCGCTAATTGATCTACTATGGTAATTTCAAGTAGTGAGGAGCTTAGGCTTTGCTCAAGAATATATTTCTGTTGATGCTCGCACTGGCAGGGGTCGGAGCATTTGCGTATTGGCAGTTCAAACCCGAGCCTGTGGTATCGGTATCGACCGTGGCCGTTGAAAAACGCGACATTGTGCTAACCCTGAATCTCGTTGGCGAAGTCATCAATGATCAAACCGTCACCATGACAGCACTACTCGATGGCGAAATCATCTCCATCAAGGCCCGTGAGGGTGACGCTGTCGGCAAGGGCGATACGCTGGCAGAGCTGGATAGTCAGGAAGCGAACACGCTGCTCGACAAGGCCAAGGCTGAGCTCCAATATGAGCAACAGAACGTGGTTATGACAACACGTAATCACCAACGACTGACCGACTTGTCGCAAGCGGGCAATGCGTCTAAACAGGCACTCGATGATGCCTTGAATGCAAGGCTCAGCGCAGAAGCTGCGGTGAAGGTTGCTGCAACCAGTGTCACGCTTTCAGAACTTAGAATGCAGAATGCGCGTATAGAGGCGCCTTTCGATGGCACCGTCGTTTTACAAAGTGCCGAAATCGGCCAATGGGTAGAGGCGGGCACGCGTCTTTTCACGATCGTCTCTGATTCGGGCAATGTTATCGAAGCAGAAGTCGACTCCAGCGAATGGTCTCGGGTCAGTCTCGAGCAAGTTGCGCAACTCAGTACTGATGCACTACCTGACAAGCGCTGGCCCAGCACGGTCAAATGGATAGCACCAAATATCAGCGAAGATAGTGGTAATACCTTCGCCGTACGCTTTTCTTTGGGTGAGGATACGCCCGAATTTCTGCTAGGGCAGGAGCTGGATGTAGATCTTGAGCTCGATAGAGTCACTGATGTGCTTACGGTCCCGTTGCAAGCATTGATAGAAGAATCTCCCGGACAATTTGTCACCTATGTGTCCGAGTCAGGTGAGGCCAGACAGCGAACGGTCGAGCTTGGTTTGAAGAACCTCGTCGATGCTGAAGTGACATCGGGTCTGAACGAGGGAGATGTATTGATCCTGCCTGGTCGCTATCGCCTGTTTGACGGAATGCCGATCGGTGATTGAGCTTGAGCGTCTCAACAAGAGTTTTACGACGGCGGCCGGCAAGCTGCCGATCCTGAAAGACGTTTCGCTTCACATAGCCCGTGGCGAATTTGTTGCCATCATGGGGCCATCTGGTTCGGGGAAGAGTACCTTGCTCAATGTACTGGGTTGTCTGGATGTCTTTGATAGTGGTCGTTATGGGTTTGGTGATGTCAGCATTCAGGATCTCGATTCGGATGCGCTGGCGGCCTTGCGCTGCAATGCGTTCGGATTCGTCTTCCAGAATTTCAATCTTGTGCCGCAACTGACGGCTTGGCGTAATGTTGAATTGCCTTTGATCTATAGCGGTAAATCACACAAGGTCAGAAAGTCGATCGCTGAAGCCATGCTGGCGGAGATGGGTCTCGGGGAACGTACCGAGCACCGACCAGTTGAATTGTCCGGTGGACAGCAACAGCGCGTTGCCATCGCTCGTGCGCTTATTAATCAGCCCGATGTGATCATCGCCGATGAGCCTACTGGCAGCCTGGATAGCGAAACCGGTCAGGAGATCATGCAGGTATTGTCGGCATTGCATAAAAAAGGCACGACCATCGTCATGGTCACACATGAAAACGAGATAGCCGAATATGCCAGTCGCTTGATACACCTGCGTGATGGGCGCGTCAGCGAGGCAAGTGCATGAGAATTCTGATTGACAGCTTTCACCAGGCCATTCGCGCGCTGGTTGATCATCGACTTCGAACAGCCTTGAGTATTCTCGGTATCACGATCGGCATCGCAGCAGTAATGGCAGTCAGTACCATCAGCAAGGGCGGGAATTACATTGTCTATTCCGAGCTCGAGACCTTTGGCTTGAATTCCGTCTGGGTTTACCGTGACAATAATGTTGATGTTGGCGCCGGACAGCAACGCTCAGGTAGTGGCATAGACAACGATGACTACGCTGCAGTCCGCCTGAACATGGCAGGCTTTGGTATCAGGCGAGTGACGCCGGTTGTCTATCCGGACGATCGAGGCGAGTTCACGCAACGTGGCCGTAGTATGAATACGCAATTACTCGGTGTTGGTCGTGAGTATCATGATGTGACCAACGACACTCTGGACGAAGGCCGACGCTTTCATCAGGCTGATATCGATGCAAAGCACCAGGTCGCTATCGTTGGCCCAACCGTGGTTGAACGTTTGCTTGACCCAACGCAATCACCCGTCGGCCAGACCATCCGCTACCAGAACAAACGGTTTATGGTTGTCGGAACGCTCAAGCGCAAGAGTCGCGATTTTCTATCGAGTATCGGCTCGGTGGGTGGCCAGGATGCGAACGACCGAATCATGATTCCGTTCACCGCCTTGCAGCAGATTCGCGGTCGAGATTCGATTGGCAACTTTCATGTTGAGGTGGCCGAGTTTGATGAAGCGGATCAAGTGGCCACCAGCGTTCGCACATTGCTTGAAAATCGACACCCCGTTGGTTTCGCCTACAAGACAGAAACCATGGCGAGCTATATCACGACCACCAACCGGATTCTCGGTGGCGTGGCCATTGTCGGTATTGTCGCCGCATCAATTTCATTGTTGGTGGGCGGTATGGGCATCATGAACATGATGGGGACGGCAGTGCTTGAGCGAACCCGTGAGATTGGTGTGCGTAAAGCCATCGGTGCACGTGAAAAGGATATCTTGTTGCAGTTCCTGCTTGAGGCTGGGCTGATCAGTGTCGTCGGTGGGCTACTTGGCTTGCTGATTGGTGGACTCGCCAGTGTTGGCCTGGCCTATGCCACTGGCTTTCCGGTGATCCCGTCACCTGTCAGCATTTTTGGCGCTCTGGCAGTTTCGGTGACCGTCGGGCTGTTATCAGGCTTTCTGCCGGCACGTCGAGCGGCTAAATTGCGCCCGGTCGAGGCCCTTCGCAGCGACTGAAAACCCACTCCCATGGGGCTTCGCGGCTGGCTTTGCCGCAATTATTCGCCCGTCCATCCAAGTTAACACTTGAACTGGCAACAACATTGCATCGCACTACGTTACACGACGTAACGAAGAACCCGCAATGCAACAGATTCAACCGGATCCGCTTTGGGACGAAGGCATTTCCTCATTTTTGTTCGGCGAATACGAGCAACGACAGGTACCGCTGACGATCGACGATCTGCAAGTCTTCGCCAATGACCACGCGGTGCGTGTGGGCGACATTCTGGAAACGCTTTTCCTGATGGCGATTTATGGCGAGTGGCGTTATATGGATGCCGCCGGTAGTGACCTGAAGCTCGACGAGGAAGCGCTGAACAAGCTATACGCCAAAGGCCGTTTGTCAGGTGCTGATCTTGAAGCCTTCAATGGTGTGTGGGCACCTGCTGGCGCCTAAGTCACCAGAGCTTGGTGTAGCTGGCGCCGAGTCGCCAGTGCACAATTGCTAGCGACAAATCGCTAGTGCCTATTCGCGAGTGATCGATTGTTATCGCTCGATCGCTAGCGCTAGATACCCGCTTAACCGATTCAGGCAAGGTCGGAATCAAAGAAATCCACAAGCCCGGTTTCCAGTGAATATTCTGCACCAACGATGCGCAGATCATCATTGGCGATCAGCCCTTCGAGTACTTCAGATCCTTGTTGCAGATGCGAGACTGAGGCATGTATATTGGCTCTTATCGCTGCTTCTACCAGTTTATCGTTATCTTCGGCGACGTCGGTTTCGAGCAAGGGTTCAACCGAGGGCTGAATACTGTTGACGATCGTTTGCAAGCTCGGCGAATGTTTTGTCGAGGGTTGTTTGAGTGTGTCTATCGTCGCCTGTATCGCGCCACACCGGGTATGACCGAGCACAACAACAAGCTTGACGTTAAAGCTCGCAGCCGCGAATTCAATACTGCCCAACAAAGATGGCGCGACGATATTGCCGGCTACTCGAACCACGAATAAATCCCCCAGCCCCTGATCAAACACGATTTCGGCGGGCACGCGTGAATCAGCGCAACCGAGAACGATGGCAAAGGGTGTCTGGGATTTTGCCAGATCGGCTCGGTGGGCCTGTTTGGTGAGGCTAGACGTGTCACGCGTATTGGCGGCGAATCGTTGATTGCCCGTCTTTAAACGTTGCAATGCTTCTGCGGCAGGAACCATGGTGAGATTGCTGTAGAAATTAAGGTGAACCGCCCAATTGTATTACGTCCGCGACAGTGAGTGCCAAATACTGGATGGATATTCAGCTTAAACTCTGCGGCAAGCGGTCCCGATTGATACCATGCAGGGATGGATGTCTCTGATCTTATTGACTCGCTGAACGATGCGCAGCGTCAGGCTGTGACTGCACCCCCTGGACACTTGTTGGTTCAGGCCGGGGCGGGCAGTGGTAAAACACGTGTGCTGGTGCACCGCATCGCCTGGCTGAATCGCGTCGAAAGCGTCTCGCCGTTCGGCATCATGGCGGTGACCTTCACCAACAAGGCTGCGCGCGAGATGCGCCAACGGGTCGAGGACCTGCTTGGTATGGCGCTCGGCCCCATGTGGATCGGCACTTTTCATGGCATCGCCCATCGGTTTCTGCGCGCCCACTGGAAAGAGGCTGGTTTGCCTCAGGCCTTCCAGATTCTGGATTCGGACGATCAGCTCCGCCTGGTCAAGCGCACCATCCGGTCGCTGGAACTCGATGAAACCCATTTCCCGCCACGGCAGGTGCAGTGGTTTATCAACGGACACAAGGATGAAGGGCGAAGGCCACAACATATCGATGATCAGAACGACCCGATCACCGCACAGTATGTTCGCGTCTATACCGCCTATGAGGCCGCTTGCAATAGAGCGGGTGCAGTGGACTTTGCCGAGCTATTGCTACGCGCATTGGAAACGCTTCGCGATAACGCCAGCTTGCTCGAGCACTATCGCAAGCGTTTCAAGCATCTGTTGATTGATGAATTTCAGGATACCAACGCCATTCAGTACGCATGGATTCGTTTGCTTGCCGGTGAATCCGGTTGTGTCTTTGCGGTTGGCGATGATGATCAGTCCATCTATGCCTGGCGCGGCGCGCGTGTTGAGAACATCCTTAACTTCAACAAGGATTTCACCAGCGCGGAGCTGATCCGTCTCGAACAGAACTATCGCTCGACCAGCAATATCCTCAATGCTGCAAATGCCTTGATTGACAAAAACGTCGGTAGACTCGGCAAGAACTTGTGGACAGCGGATAACGAAGGTGATTTGATCACCTTGTACAATTCGTATAACGAAACCGATGAAGCGCGTTTCATTGGTGAGACGATTATCGACTATGTCGCCGATGGCGGACAACGTAAGGACTGCGCCATCTTGTATCGTTCAAATGCACAGTCACGATCAATAGAAGAGTATTTGATGGCTGCCGGTGTCAGCTATCGCGTCTATGGTGGTCAGCGCTTCTTCGAGCGTGCTGAAATCAAGGATTCCCTGGCCTATCTGAGGCTTGCGACGCATAGCTATGATGATGTTTCGCTCGAACGCATCATCAATCAACCGGCGCGCGGTATTGGTGACAAGACCGTCTCGGATATCCGCTCTGAAGCGCGTGCGCGTTCCATACCCATGTGGGATGCCGCGGTCGATCTGGTCAAGGAAAAACGACTCAAGGGCCGCGCCAACACGGCGGTCGAGAAGTTCTTGAATCTGATTACATCAATGCGTGAAGCAATCGCAGAACAGGCGTTGCCGCAACAAGTTCAAACCGTCAACGATCTCAGTGGACTGATCGAACACTTCAAGAAAGATCAGTCCGATCGTGGGCAAAGCCGCGTGGAAAACATCGAGGAACTCGACAGCGCAGCACGTGCCTTCGTTAATCAACTCGATGAAACACCTGAAATCAATATCATCGATGAGTTTCTCGCCCACGCAGCACTTGAAGCGGGTGAAGGTCAGGCCGATGGTGATGACAATGCCGTGCAGTTGATGACCCTGCATTCGGCCAAGGGTCTTGAGTTTCCCGTGGTATTCATGGCAGGCATGGAGCAGGGTTTGTTTCCACATCAACGCTCTGCCGAAGACCCTGCACGTATGGAAGAAGAGCGCAGGCTATGTTATGTCGGTATTACCCGTGCTGAAAAGAAACTCTATATGACGATGGCCGAGCAGCGTCGCTTGCATGGTCGTGATCAGTACAACCCACCGTCAAAATTCGTTACCGAACTTCCGTCTGAACTACTCGAAGAGATACGACCACGCATGCAAGTCAGCATGCCGGTCTATCAACCACGACAAAGCTACGGCTTTGAAGAAGAACACGATACCGGTCTGAGTGTCGGGCAACAGGTTCGCCACGGCAAGTTTGGTATCGGTATTGTCCTCGATCAGGAAGGGCGCGGCAATCAGGCACGTGTGCAAGTCAATTTCGAGGACGCCGGTTCGAAGTGGCTTGTATTGGCTTATGCGAATCTTCAGCCGGCTTGATCATCTGCTTCTCATAGAATGATTAGTAACGACTATGGTCGCGGTGACAGTACCTTCCTGGCGCTAGGTGGCATCGATGGCATCAGAGAGCTTGTAGACGCCTTCTATACGACGATGGAGCGAGAAGAAGACTACAAGGT
>CAYULV010000186.1:0-7895 GCA_964445655.1 uncultured Granulosicoccaceae bacterium
GGGTATCCAGTCGTAACAGCTCGAAAGCACCTCTGATGGTCTTGCGCAAGGTGCCACTCGCACCCCATCCGATGTTGGCATCGCGCTTGATGTGGACATTTGTCTCTCGCGCAAGCTTGGAGGTGAATCCATCAATCTCTGTGGAATCACAGTACTTTCCGTCATCAATATCGATGAGAAAAACATCGTCTGGTGTGTATAAAGCCTCAATAAGACGGGCTACTTGAGCAAAATTGCCATGACACAGTATGTGATAGGCGATCACGTCATATGTCCTGATCAGGAGGCTGCACGCAAGGTTTCCACATTGTCTGTTGCCAATGTGGAACTCGCACTGGTGCGCATTGCTTCATAAAGATCAATATGCGCATCCACAGGAGCATCGCCAGGAAACTCTGCCGCTATGGCCTTGGCATACTCAGCCTGCTGATCCCTGTTATCCACCGCCCAGGCAATGGCATCGGCCAATGCGTTCTCACGACGGGCGAGAAAATGACGACCGGTTCGACCATGCTCCACTTTTTCGGCCATGCCACCAATATCACTGCAAATGACAGGCACACCATGACGTTTTGCTTCCATGATGACCACGGGTGAATTCTCCCACCACTGCGACGGCACGATCATCCAATCGGTCTCGGCCAGTAATCGACCCAATTCACGAGGCGTATACCGCCCGCGCAGACGCACCGAATCGCCGAGTTGTTTCACACCGTTATTTACAATGGTCTTAAACTCTGCACTCTGACGCTCAAGCCCCGAGCCATTGATATCAAGCTGAACTTTTTTCAGAACGTCACGCGGGAGCTGAAGCATTGCTTTGATTAGTAAATCCAGCCCCTTGAAACGATTGATCTGTCCAAAGTATGCCAGGCGTATCTTGTCAGTCGTCACCGTGGGTCGATCTCGTGATATGTCCTCACCGGGCAAGAAATTCTCTACGACTTTGATATCAGTCGCGGCAATACCCCATTGAACATATCGCTGTTTCAAAAACTCACTTGGTGCGATGAATTGGTCAACCACCGCAAAGTGCGACTTGATGAATTGCTCACGTAAAAAGAAATCCTGCGAGTTACGATCCTTGAAACAACGAGCGCATTCGCTTGGCGAAGACTCAAAGCACAGAGCACCGGTGTCCGGCTTGATCATCTGCCCTTCGTTATTACAAATTGCCATGTATTCATGCAAGGTTAAAACTATTTTGATAGAGGGATCAAAATTCTTGACTTCACGCAATAACTCAAGCCCAAGCTGGAAGTAATGGTGAAAATGTACAATGTCTGGCCGCTGAACGCGTAGCATCTCGCGGAAATCACGCCAAACAGCAGCCTTGTCTGGCTGCGAGAAACGAAACCAGTCAGGCATCGTGGCATAAAACAACACTTCAGCAGCTCGCCCCGTGCCGGCAAAGGGTGTTCCGCCATGAATGAGTTCCGGGTTACCGTGGCGAGCAAAAAATACGGATTCGTATTCGTCTCTGGCATTCAAGGCATTGTGTAAATTGTATGCGGCGATCTCGCCACCACCCGCTGTATGATCCGGATGACCATGCGATACCATCAGGACTTTGGTTCTACTAGCCATCTGTACCGGTCCTCTTCATGTTCTGGATGTCTTCGTTCCAGGTATGAAAATGCTGCCAACAGTTGTAATACGTCAATTCTTCTTTCCAGCGATCCGCAGTCATCAATGATTGCGATTGACGCTCGAGATGGAATAGAACGATACGGCTGGCCAGTTGAATTTTCAGCCCAAGTTGCCGACCACGCATACACAAATCGGAATCTTCGTAATCACCGAGAATGTAGTTTTCATTAAAACCGCCTGCACCAAGATAATTCTCACGCGTGATCAACAGACACGCACCGGTAACTGCCTCGCGCGCCAACAAAGGATCTTCATCATCAAACAGATCCATCGGTAGACCTTTGCCCGGATGAATATTGGTCCAGAGGTGATTGACAAATGGCGACGCATAGAAACGCATGCCATCGTGCTGCACGGTTCGATCTTCATAGACCAGTCGCGCACCAGTAATACTCGTCTCCAAAGAATCGCCAACAGTTTCAAGCATGTCGTCCAGCCACCCATTCTCAGACGGCATAACGTCGGAGTTCATCAGCAGGATGGAACGACCTTTCGCATATTCGACACCGACGTTATTAGCACCTGCGTATCCCATATTTCGTTCAAGACACAACACACGAAAAGCGATTGGGTATATTCGCGAAAGCGCATCGCAGCTACCTTTTATTTCATTGACAATGCGAGGGTCATCAATAACGTAAAGAATTTCATGCTTTTTCATGCTTTCGTCGTTGACGAAAACACTGAGCTGATGTTCTATGAAGTCGTAGCGTCCGTAGATCGGTATGACTAATGACACAACCGGCTTGGCAGGCGCCAATTCACCATTGAACTGCAGGTCTTCAACCCCAGGACGTTGCATGGTTCGGGTCGCCCAAACCTCTTGCAGGGCCGGCCCGTAAATCTTGTCAAACAGATTTCGCTTCTCTGGCGAATGCCCTGGTACCGTCGCGAGGATTCGCTTGACGTACTCCAGCGGTGCATCGGCCGAGTTCGCAACCTTCACAGAAATTTTCTGAGTGCCACGCTTTTTTAACTTAAATCGCAGACTGATAACTTCATGCGCGTTGGCAAGTACATTATCGAGCTTGACGAGAGCTACAAAGCCTGGAGACAGACCAAGTTTCACCAATGCACGACGATGCGGAGTTGATTCATCGCGAAGATAATGAATTGATTCATCAATACGCAGACTGTTACCACCAGCAAAAACGAGTTCGATCGATTGAATCAGATGGCGGATATCAACGATCTGTCCTTGCAGGTACAAACTATTGTCGCCCAAGGCGATAGCTTGACCAACGGTAATGACAGGACGAGGCTTTGCGAGGTAGCGTAGTTTTTTGATCTTCAGCGCTATCGCTCGCGCACGCGGCTCACCTAACCGCGACTTGGCGAAACGAAATATTTTATTTGATAATTTTTTCATGCCTAAACAGCGTAGCCCAGCTCGGTAAGCTCATCCGCCAGGTTGTTCTTGAAGATATCAAGCACTTCATCACTAAGTTCACGCCGCCACCGTTCAACCGAAGCAGACGGATCTTTGCTGGTCATATGAATTTCGCGAATCTTTTTCTCTTTTTCGATCTTCTTTAGCGATAAAGGCAAACCCAACCACTCGGACAGACGCTCAACCTCCTCGTCGCCGTTTTTGATCAGATCTTCATAGCGTACAAACAGTCGTCGCTTATTGGCTTCAAAGTCAATCATCAACTGCATGAATTTCTGTCGATTACGACAAATTTTCTGCGCATAACTGACATCGGTATCTGTCTCGAGCCATCCGAAGGACTTGTAGCCACGCTTGTGATTGAAACTCATGATCGACACCATTTCATCACGTGGATCACGCAGTAGAAAAAGGTTTTTGGCTGGCATCGCATCGTTGACAGTTTCAGCCACATAAGGCGGCACTTTTTCAGCGTAAAAAGCATTCTCGTCACTACCAAGGCCGGCAGATTCTCTCATTTCCGCGGAGAAGTCCTGCCATAAGGACATCAGGACTCGTTGCGATAATCGTTCACGATCAAGTGACTGCAGATTGCCATAAGGCAGACAACCCATCATGCGTTGCTTGCCACGGAACAACACATCGTTATCCCAAGGCTCATCGACATTCGCCTTCAGGCCCATCATGCGAGACATGTTATAGACGTAGGTGAGATAACGCGTTTCGAACGGATATCGCCGCTCGAAGCACACGTTTCGGTGAGAACCCAGAATTTGCATCAAAAGAGTCGAACCGGTACGCCCGAAGGTTCGCACCATAACTGGGATCAATTGCTCCACACTTCACCTCTATCTAATTTTTTTCTAAGGTCGTCTTAAGCCGCCCAATGCATCGGAGAGGCCGGTATTTTAAGAACTGGTTCGCAATATTCACGCCGAAAGATCGCCTGTTGGAGCTAGATCCACCAACTCCCGCGAAAACCGGTATCAGAGCACCAGCCACAGCAGAATGACGGTCAAGGAGGCCCCCAACAGCAGGTCCCGGATCAGCGCCTTGAGATCCTGGGCTGGGGGTTCGAAGCTTGAGCGATCGATCTGTGGCAGAACCGATTGAGGCTCCTGTTCAACGCGATCCAGAACAGATGCCACGCCATCGAGCTCGACGCCATAAGCCAGCGCATATGCCAGAAAGGCATTGATTTCAGCTTTACCACCATCGCCGGGATTGCGCCGAATCATCTGTGTCAATGCATTCACGACAGGTAGCTTCAGTCCCTGCTCGCGAGCCGTACGACGAACGTTGGCCATGTCTCGTTCATAGTCAACAAGTTGCTTGAGTTCAAAACAAAATTTGTCACGGTCGGCGACTGCAACACCGTTACCACCATCCGCATCAACAAATAGCGTTTCCAACAGGGCCTTCTGTTCGGCTACCTTGTTGTTGAATCCCATTTCAACCAGCACATTGATTGTCTGGTACGGCGCACCGAGCGCCACGAGATTCTCTGACAGATTGTGCATCTCGCGCTGTAAGGAGGTGATCTCACGAATACTGCGCTGAACTAGATTTTCCTGTTCTACTTGATCCTCAGTTTGATCGTCGTGTTCGTCGCGCAAGCCTTTGTTGTCAACCACGCTCAAGCGGACGTCAGTATCCGCCGCTTGTTCAGGGTTATCAGAATTATTGAGCGCGGCACGTACCATGACACTACAGGCTCAACGCTACCGACGCGGCAATCGCAACTTTGTAGACGATATCAACAATGGTTGCTGCGACCTGCAAGTTCTTGACCGGTACCTTTGGCAGGACAATGATTTCATCACCTCGATTGACGATTGGATTCTTGCCACTGGACACTTCACCGTTGGCATGCAAGAGGATGATGCGATCAGTAAGTGCCTGTGGCGTAAATCCACCCGAGCTTTCGATGTAGTCCATTGCGCGATTGCCGTCGACAAACAACATGGCTTGCGACACCAATACTTCGCCGCCGAGCAATATGGAGTCACTGACCTGCGGTATTGAAATTGTGTCGCCCTGCTGCAGGGCAACGTTGGCAATTCCGCCGGTACTGGCAACAACCAGACGACCACTGGGCGTTATGTCACGAGCACGCTGGACAAACCGGCCTATCAGCTGTGCTTCCTGAGCGCGGATAGCTGATTCAGCATCAGTATGCGAAGCAGCAGTCAAGTAAGCAGATTCAAGCCGGCGCAGGCTCTCTTCCAGCGCTTCTTTTTGACGCACGGCAATAGCCTTTCGCTTCAAAGAAATCGCTCCGATATTGGCTGCCTCTCTGTCGATCTCAATATAGTCGAGCAATTCGTTAAGCCGTGTACCCTTAGGCACCGAATAACGTGATGGACCCATATGCGGTCCCTCGATGTTAACGACAATGACATTGTCGTGTTGATCTGCCTGAAAGTTGACCGTATCTCCGCTATCAAGCCGCATTGCACGAAATTCATCTATCGTGATGTACTTCGAGAACGGCTGACGATCTCGGAATCCCGAAACTCCCGCATAGTTGACATCAACATCAAGAAAGGCGAGATCAAGAAGTTCCTGACCACTGATAAAATCTGTGGAGAATTCGAATGCTGCACTGTTGGCTATGTCACCAGTCGCGGTTATCACCTTGCCACGAGCGCCAACCACAATCGTGTCACCATCTTCGAATTGAACTGAGGGCATGTTACCGGTGATCAGAAAGTCGTACAGGTCCAGGTTCGCAACGACATCGCCACGTCGCTTGATCACTATGTTGCGATAGCTGCCACGCTCGGCGTCGATACCACCAGCACGATCAAGATAGTACATGGCTGAATTTGACGGTATACCTGCGAATCGTCCAGGGTTAGGTACAAAACCAGTAACGAACACCGCCACAGGCTGGGTGCCATCAAGGCTGGTGTAGACGCGAACATTGTCAGTAAATACACGACCTACCGCCGCTGAAACTGTATCGTTCAATTGCGCATTCGGCGTACCGGCCACCGCAATTGGACCGACCATCGGTATAAAGATATTACCTTGCGGATCAACAACCAATCGATCATTGAATTGAGTGGCACCCCAAATGCGCACACTGATCGAATCACCAGGCTTGATGACATAGGTCGGGTTGATACCGTCTTCGCTGTCGTTACTGAATCCACCCTGAAACATGCTCGCACCAAAGGGGGCAATTCCGGCGCTCGGTAAGGGCCGCGCAGTAGAATTGTTTTCTTGTAGAAGCGCAGCGGCTTCAACCTCGGTTACATTCGTATCGACACCGGAACCTCCGATCGACTGTGCCTGCACCGTCATCGAAAATAGAGCAGTAGCGGCCAAGGCCAGCAAGCTCTTTTTCATGAAAAAAACGAAGCTATCTGAATTCATAATCTCATTCCTCATCAGGAACGCATGTGGTCACGCAAAGCGGACCAGAAAAGACCACCGATCAAATATATGATCAGTGCCCCTACAAAAACTGTCACCACCGACATGAAACGACGCGGTTCAAGTGCATCATCCGGCAGGCTTGGCGATATGAAGGGCACTAAATACTGCTTCTTGCGTTGCGCTTCAAGTCTTGCCAATTCCATAGACGTCAGTGCCGAGGTGTATTGTTGTTGAGCAATTTCCTGATCCAATACAAGTGGTTGATAGGAATCAATAAGCCCGCTGAGCTCGGTACCGCCTGTCTTGCCGGATATACGGCCCTTTTCAAGTGACAGTTGCCGGCTCAAGACTTTGATGCGATTGCGAAGGCTGACAATTTCGGAAGAGCCCTCACGCATGAAAGCCAACTTTTCCGAAAGCTCAGTCCGTGTCTCTAGCAGTTGTCCTTCGATATTCCCAACAAGCTCAACCATTGTCGAAGATTCAGCCGCTGGGTTCAGCGATTGATTCTCATTGCGAAACAGGGTCAGCTGGTCACTGGCATGCTTGAGCTTTTCAGCAAGACGTTCCACTTCGTTGCGGGCAACCGACAAGGCATCCTGTTCTATGCGAATAGACATGCGATTGACGAGGTCTTCACTCTGCTCGATAATTACTTTCGCCAGCGACTGGGCAAATTCAGGGCTGTAGGCATGAACCTTCAGGGTAATGACATCGCTGCTTGTGTCGCGGATCAGTTCGACACGTCGATCAAAATATTTCAGCAAATCCTCACTGCTCGCTTCTTTTTCAAGGCGCGAGAGTAAATCGTGTTCCTTGTCTGAATAGTGCGCTCGAATGTTGAGTTTGGTCTGCACCTTGTTCAACATGTCATGCGATTTGACATAGTCAGTCACCACCAGCGAGTCCTGACTAGCTGACGACACGATCGGCGAAGACAGAATGGCCGCCAGACCTGTCGCGCTGGCTCCGGACCCTGATGAGCGAATGGCGAAGCGCGACTCGGATACGTATATATCGGATGCGAAAAGGCCATAGTAGATCGCGGCCACCAATGTGGGCGTTCCACAAACAATCAAAAAGCTTTTGAGAATGGCATTCATGATCAGGCCGCGCGTGTTTGCAGGAACTGGTAATGCTCCAGAGCATCCTTGAGTTCGTCATACATCTCGAGTGAACCCTCATGCAGGATGGCGGCCATATCACAGTTGCGACGTATGGTCTGCTCATTATGTGAGACCAGAATCACCGATGCGGTAGCCCGACGCTCCTCGAAAGCGCGGCGGAATTTCTCCTTGTAGCGCACATCTCCAGTCTCCAGTGCCTCATCTACCAGATAGCAATCGAAATTGCAGGCAAGACTGACCGAAAACGCAAAACGACCACGCATACCGGCAGAATAGTTGCGCAAGGGGACATCGAAGTATTCTTCGAGCTCAGCGAATTCCTCGGTAAATTGCTCTATATACTC
>CAYULV010000187.1:0-7870 GCA_964445655.1 uncultured Granulosicoccaceae bacterium
ACCTATGGTCATGCAGCTGGGGATACGGTGTTGAACAAAGTCGCTAGCCTGTCCAGCGCTGTTCTCAGACCCGGGGATCAGAACGCGAGATGGGGTGGTGAGGAGTTTGTCGTGATCTTGCCTGATTGTGATCTCAATGAGGCAGCCGGCATTGCTGATCGTATCCGTTCATCCATCGCCGATCATGACTTTCCAATGCTGGAAGGGAATGTGACAGTCAGTTTGGGTGTGGCTGAAAGACGTGACAACGAGTCGCTTGATAAGCTGCTCTACCAGGCTGACACCGCATTATATACCGCCAAGACACAGGGAAAGAACCGAGTTGTCAAAGCATTTTGCAACGCTGAGCATGGGCCAAGCCTGATCAGTACGGCAAAGGTCTCGGTCAGCAGCACGAATCCCTAGTGGCAAACAGGTCATAGACCCGGGCGCACTGACAATGAAACAAACATGGACGAAGTAAACAACAACGAAAAAAACTTCAGTTCAGTTTGGGTAGCAAGGCATCCATAGATGCCTTGGCGTCCCCATAGAACATCCGTGAGTTCTCCTTGAAGAACAGCGGGTTCTCGATACCGGAGTAACCGGTACCTTGTCCTCGTTTGGATACAAATACCTGTTTGGCTTTCCAGACTTCAAGAACCGGCATACCGGCGATCGGTGAGTTCGGATCTTCCTGGGCCGCCGGGTTGACGATGTCATTTGAGCCGATAACGATGACGACGTCAGTCGACGGGAAGTCATCGTTGATTTCATCCATTTCAAGCACAATGTCATATGGCACCTTGGCCTCGGCCAACAGTACGTTCATATGTCCAGGTAGGCGTCCCGCAACAGGATGAATGCCAAAACGTACGTTCTTTCCCTGAGCGCGTAGTCGTCTTGTCAGCTCTGAAACTGATTGTTGTGCCTGCGCGACGGCCATGCCATAGCCCGGCACGATAATGACCGACTCAGCATCATTCAATGCGGTGGCAACGCCATCGGCATCGATGGCAATTTGCTCACCTTCAATTGCCATGGCTTCACCGGATGCGCCGCCAAAACCACCGAGAATAACGGCCAGGAATTTGCGGTTCATGGCCTTGCACATGATGTACGACAAGATAGCGCCAGAAGAACCAACCAATGCTCCGGTCACAATCAACAGATCATTGCCCAGCAGGAAGCCGGTAGCCGCCGCGGCCCAACCGGAGTAGGAGTTGAGCATGGACACCACCACGGGCATGTCTGCACCGCCAATGGCGAGTACCAGATGCGCACCGAGTGCAAAAGCGAGGATGATCATCAGGTACAAGGTCCAACTGCCGGCGTGATTCATGTACAGCAACAACAGTCCGATCGAGGATGCGAGTATGGCAATGTTCAATAAGTGTCGAGCTGGCAAGATCAAGGCTTTGCCATCGAGTTTTCCAGAGAGTTTCCCATAGGCAACTACCGAACCGGTAAATGTAATCGCACCAATGAATACACCGAGAAATACCTCGACTTCATGGATGACTCGCTCTGCATTGGTGGCAAGTTCGGGCGGGTTAATATCCGAGTTGATACCAATGAAGACCGCAGCCAATCCGACGAAGGAGTGAAGCGCTGCTACCAGTTCAGGCATACCAGTCATTTCGACTCGCCTTGCAACGATTGTCCCGACTACCGCGCCAATGATGAGCATGGCAATGAGCAAAGGGCCCAAGGTGACACCGGGTCCGAAGATCGTTGCGAAGACAGCGATTGCCATGCCGATGATGCCGAACCAGACGGCACGTTTGGCTTTCTCTTGATTGGACAAACCGCCAAGAGACAGGATGAACAACACAGCTGAAGAAATGTACGCAGCTGTCTGTAATTCTGAGGTCAGCATCAACGTAGTGTCCTTATGATTTTTGGAACATCTGCAACATTCTGCGCGTGACGAGAAATCCACCGACAATATTGATCGTTGCGATAAGAACCGATATGGCGGCCAGCGTTGTCACAACAAAACCCGGACTGTCCAGTTGTAGCAATGCACCGAGGATGATGATCCCCGAGATCGCGTTGGTCACTGCCATTAACGGTGTGTGCAAGGCATGGGATACATTCCAGATAACCTGAAAACCGATAAACACGGACAGTACGAAAACAATAAAGTGCTGCATGAAGCTGGCGGGTGCATACCGGCCAATCACCAACATCAACAAAGCGCCAATGCCCAACAGCGCGATCTGTTGTCTGCCGGCTGAACGCGCTGCCGCGGTTTCCTCTGCGGCGAGTTCTTCAGGTGTTTTTTCGGGAGTCTTAGGCTGCTGTTTGGCAATCGCCTGAACCTTTGGTGGTGGCGGCGGAAATGTGACCTCTCCGTCGAATGTCACGGTTGCACCACGAATAACGTCGTCCTCCATGTCGTGCACGATGACACCATCTTTTTCCGGTGTCAGATCGCTGATCATATGGCGAATATTGTTCGCATAGAGATCGGAGGATTGGGTGGCCATGCGACTGGGGAAATCGGTATAACCGATAACGGTGACCCCGTTATCGGTAACAAATTTCTCGTCAGGAACAGTCGCATCGCAGTTACCACCACGCTCGGCGGCCAGGTCGACAATCACCGATCCGTTTTTCATCGCAGCTACCATATCGTCAAGCCACAATTTTGGCGCCGGTCGTCCCGGAATCAGGGCGGTGGTTATCACGATATCGACGTCGGGGGCTTGTTCGCGAAACAAGGCGAGCTGCTTTTCACGAAATTCGGGACTGGAAGGGGCGGCATAGCCACCCGTTTCCGCGCCGTCGGTTTGATCGGCAAAGTCGAGGAAGAGAAATTCCGCGCCCATTGATTCGATCTGCTCGGCAACTTCGGGTCGGACATCAAACGCACGAACGATGGCGCCAAGCGATTGTGCGGCGCCAATGGCGGCAAGGCCCGCAACACCGGCACCGATGACAAGCACTTTGGCAGGTTGTACTTTACCTGCGGCGGTGACTTGCCCGGTGAAGAAACGCCCAAAATTGTTACCTGCCTCGATGACCGAGCGATAGCCAGCGATGTTGGCCATGGACGACAAGGCATCCATTTTTTGCGCGCGACTGATACGTGGCACCATGTCCATGGCAAGCGTCTTTGCACCGTTGTCGGCGAGTCGCTTGAGGAGATCTTCCTGCTCGGCCGGGTAGAAAAACGATACCAATGTCTTGTCAGTGGAGATTCTTGCAGCTTCCTCGTCATTCGGTGGGCGTACCTTGACGATGAAGTCGGCTTTGCGATAAAGATCCTCGGCGGAGTTCGCGATGTCTACGCCAGCCTCCTGGTAGACCGCATCCGGGTAACCGGCGGCAACGCCTGCGCCGGTTTCTAGCATGCAGCTGTGCCCAAGCTTTTGTAATTCGCGAGCGGAAGCGGGTGTCATCGCAACCCGAGCTTCGCCAGGAAAAGTCTCACGTGGGGATCCGACAATCATGAAAAACTCCCTTGTCCACGGTGTGAAAGCATGTCAATACATTGTTGATTATGCGCCAGCGAGCTTAATTCTTACAGCAATTTTAACTATTGGTTCACACAGAGATGTTTGGTTCATCTGAAAATACGGGCGAATCCCGTATTTAATTGTTGTTTCCGGCCTGGAACCTAGCTAGAGTTATGCTTCAGGTTCAAAAGACCTGTTCTGTCCTATGGTGAGGTAAAGATCCGGGAGGAACACTGACTATTTGGGCTGACAGCGCTTGTATTGAATGGCTACCGAGATGTTGATACTCGCCACCGCGGTAGCAGTCACCTCGTCGAGTGATGTCACGATGAGCGATGTCAAAATTAAAGCGTTGTTCGACAAATAAACTGACGGGATATGTTTTCTCGTTATCGGGCTCGAAATTATTGTGAGCTCAAAGTACGGGACACCAGGTACGGGACTTTCATATGAAAAACAACAGGCGTCATTTGTTAGCTAACACTTTGGCGGTGACTGCGACGGCGTTGCTAGGCACATCACGTGTTTTCGCCACAGCGGAAAGTATGGACGCTGCAATCAAATCTATCGTTGGCGAAAAAGAAATTGGTTCAGGCAGCTTGACGTTGACCGTACCTGAGATTGCCGAGAACGGTAACAGCGTTCCAGTATCGGTGAGCGTTGATAGTCCTATGACGAACGATGCGTTCGTGGATTCGGTCGCGATTTTTACCGACCGTAATCCTAATCCAGAGGTTGCAACTTTTCGCTTCACGTCTGCCAGTGGCGAAGCTTTCGCGACAACACGCATGCGCTTGGTGGAAACACAGAATGTGGTTGCCGTCGCCAAACTAAGTGATGGAACGTTTGTCAGTGACACCCGATATGTCAAGGTGACGATTGGTGGGTGTAGCAGCGGCTGATCATGCACATTAGAAAATTCTTGAGCCTTGAGAACCAGGCACAGTCAGGAGCATAGCAATGGCTGCTAAACCCCGAGTGAAAGTACCCAAGAAAGCCGCTGTTGGTGACATCATAAAAATAAAGTCGCTGGTCAGTCACCCGATGGAGTCCGGTCATCGCAGGGATAGTGAAGGTAACGTTGCCCCACGCAAGATAATCAACAGATTCGAATGCACATTCAATGGCGAACTGGTTTTCGCCTGTGATATTGAACCTGCTGTCGCGGCTAATCCGTATTTCGAATTTCGGGCCAAGGTCATGGAGTCGGGTACATTTTCGTTTACCTGGACAGACGATGACGGCACCGTGATTGAAACCGAGAAGTCCATCGAGGTGAGCTGAGCATAATTACACTGCTAAACCGCTTCACTGGATGCTATCTCTGATGATTAGATTTCGCTGGCAAGTTATTTCTATGGCGCTAACGCTTTGTGTTGGTAGTGTGTGTGCCTCCGCGAGTATCAAAGATCAATTGAATGCGGTGTTATCGATTAAGCCGGATACTGAATATGGTGGTTATCTGGCTGGCGAATGTCTCACTTGTCACGTGAGCGCCAAGGCTGGCGGTACAAACGACGCAAGTATTCCGCTTATTCATGGAACATCTTCTGAAAACGTTATTCAAGCCTTACTCGAATACCGGGCGGAACTTCGAGATAATCAAATCATGCGCTCTGTCGCGAGACGCTTGACTGATGATGAAATAGCCGCTTTAGCGGCTTGGTTCTCCCAACAAGAATGATGATCAGGGCTAAAAATCAAGAACAAAGATAAGGGCTATAAATATGAACCTTGTTAATGTACCTTGTCGAATTAACCGGATAGACGATTTTCCCAGGCAACAGAGTCAACCATGAAAAAAATCTCAAGAAGGCAATTCAATGCCGCGCTCGGAATTGGTGCTACAACACTTGCCATTCCTACCGCGCTACTTGGGCAAGCGAAACCGAAAGTGGTTGTGATCGGAGGTGGTGCTGGTGGTGCAACCGCTGCAAAGTACATTGCCACAGGCGCCGATGGTGCGGTTGATGTCACCTTGATCGAAGAGTCGAAGACTTACACATCGTGCTTTTTCTCTAACCTGTATCTTGGCGATGTACGAAGCTTCGATTCGATTACTCACAGCTATGACAAGCTTTCGAGTGACTACGGAATCAACGTCGTGCATGGTTACGCCATGGAGATTGATCGTGCTGCGAAGACAATCAAACTCAAGGATGGAAGTTCGGTCGCTTATGATCGGTTAGTCGTCGCGCCCGGTATCGATCTGATCTACGGCAGTGTGCCGGGATACTCTGAAGAAGCTGCGAAAATAGCCCCTCATGCCTGGCAGGCAGGTCGGCAGACGCAAATTTTAAGAGAAAAGCTCGATGCTTTGTCCAATGGTGACACGGTTGTTATGGTCGCACCGCCCAATCCGTATCGTTGCCCGCCGGGGCCCTACGAGCGTGTCTCGATGATGGCGCATCTGTTCAAGACCAAGGGCATGACTGACATGACCATTACCATCCTCGATGCGAAGACCAAATTCTCAAAGCAAGGACTGTTCGCTGCAGGCTGGGAGAACCATTATCCCGGCATGGTTGAATGGCTTGGCCCGGATATCCACGGCGGTATAACGGGAGTTGATGTGGAGGCTGGAACTGTTGAAACTGATTTCGATACATTCGAGGGAGATTTACTCAACATCATACCGGCACAAATGGCAGGCGCTATTGCGGCAAATGCAGAACTGACTGATGATTCAGGCTATTGCCCGATTATCAGCGACTCAATGCGCTCGACAATTGACGAACATATCTTTGTCATTGGCGATGCCTGTATCGCTGATGCAATGCCCAAGTCCGGCTTCTCGGCAAACAGTCAGGCCAAGG
The DNA here is from genome assembly GCA_964445655.1 of uncultured Granulosicoccaceae bacterium. Taxonomy (GTDB): domain Bacteria; phylum Pseudomonadota; class Gammaproteobacteria; order Granulosicoccales; family Granulosicoccaceae; genus Granulosicoccus. The sequence continues at coordinate 6,260 of CAYULV010000187.1, forward strand.
TCGCAGCACGCGCAATACTGGGTGATTTGATTCAGGCTCGTGTCTTTCCAGCCCGATATGCCAATACCTGCTGGAGCATGATCGGCACCGACGATGGCGTTAAGGTTGGTGCCCAATACGAATCTATTGATGGCAAGATTGCCTCCACCTCAACCTTTGTCAGTCAGGTCGATGAAGATGCCGCGACTCGCAAGGCCACGTTTGAAGAGTCGCTTGGTTGGTATGACGGTATAACGCGCGATATTTTCTATTAAGCTTGTCCGCAAAAAATTATCGCGAGAACGCAGGCGTGACTGGTGAAACCGATTTGGCAACAATGTTGTCGACCTTATCTCCGAAATTGATCGATGGGGACTATGTCTTCTGTACATTCCCCGATGCTGCGTATGGAGACCATCTGGAGCTTGAGCCCATTGCTTCGGTGCATGAGCCCGAGGGGCTGACACTGATCGTGACTCAGTCCAGGGCTGATCAACGTGGTTTGACTTACGCGTCCGTGTTCAAGGGAATCACCCTGACTGTCCATTCCAGTCTGGATGCGGTCGGGCTGACGGCCGCGTTCTCCGCCAAGCTCACCGAGCATGGCATCAGTGCAAACGTGGTCGCCGGTTTTTACCATGATCATATTTTTGTTCAACAGGAAGACGCTGCGAAAGCGATGTCGGCGCTCGGGGAGTTTGCGCTGTAGGAGAGCAGGATTCCGCAAGGCGCACGAGAGGTACTCGCAGGAGAGATACAATTGCACCTCCCAAGTTGTATTGACAACTTGACTGATATGCAGGTATTATCGACAGACCAATATGCAGCAAAATATGGTTTTCCCCGCGCTGATGTCTTTGAATACCCATTCTCCGGTACCTCTGTACAGGCAGCTTGCCGAGCAAATTGGTGCGGATATCGATGCGGGCGTTTATGCGGTGTCGGCGCGAATTCCGTCTGAAACTGATTTTGCTGATCGATTATCGATAGGGCGACCAACCGTTCGGCAAGCAACGGATCTGCTGGTCCGTCAGGGACGCCTTGAGCGTCGGCGCGGCTCTGGCACCTATGTATTACCGCCGACGAAATCCATTGATCTCTTTTCTCTGGCGGGCACCAGTGCAGCCTTGAACAAAAGCGGGCAAGCCGTAACACTGGAACTGGTACATGGGCCGGTTCGTGAGCGGTTCGATGCCGAACTCGGTGATGTCGACCGAATAGGAAACCGAGACAACAGGCAAGATAGTAAACAAGGCGATACACAAGTTAGTTCACAAGGCGGCACACAAGTCAAAGACACCGCGGTCGAGTACTTGCGTATCGAGCGCAAGGCGTGCGTGGACAATATGCCGGTGATGTACGAAACCCTACGTTTCGATGCGTCATTGTTTGGTGGACTGGAAAAACACAACCTCGCCAATCAGTCCTTGTCGGCATTGGTCAGAGACGTTTTTTTTCTGGAGCCGACATCAGCCAATCAAACTTTTTTCGCCATCACTGCCGATAAAAAATTGGCCGGACAACTTGATGTAAAAAAAGGTGCGCCATTACTGCATGTGCATCGAGAGCTGCATTTTGGTGAACATATCAGTGCCTTGCACGCTGACATCATCTGTCGAACCGATCATTTTG
>CAYULV010000188.1:0-7805 GCA_964445655.1 uncultured Granulosicoccaceae bacterium
TGGTGCTTTTTTCAATTTCTCGCTGATACGCGTCGAGCACATCCGACCAGTAACTGTCGAGGTAGTCACGGAGCATTGCCAGCCCATCCGTATCAATCGAATAAAGGCGGCGAGTGCCGACGGGTTTTACTTTGACCAGCCCGCATTCCTGCAAAACCTTCAGATGTTGTGAAACAGCGGGGCGGCTGACCGTTTGTTCTGCGGCCAACTCGCTGACCGAGCGCGGTGTTTCTCGAAGGTCTTCGAAAATGCTGCGCCGGGTGTCGTCGGCGAGGGCGGTAAATATCTTTCCGTAAGTCATGGCTTACTGTAAGTCATGACTTACCAAAATGCAAGCCGGTTAGCATCAGTAAAAATAAAAATTTTTAAGTGCATTTAATTACCCTCACGACTCTTGACCGATAGATCTCAGCGCGCTACCATTGTTCGGCTGTATTGAGCAGTTTGTCGGGGTATGGCGCAGCCTGGTAGCGCATCTGCTTTGGGAGCAGAGGGTCGTAGGTTCGAATCCTGCTGCCCCGACCACCAATATGGGCGCCTGTAGCTCATTTGGATAGAGCATCGGCCTTCTAAGCCGAGGGTAGCAGGTTCGAATCCTGCCAGGCGCGCCACCTACAGCAGTGATAAAATGCTTGTCCAGTGGTGAGCGTAGCTCAGTTGGTAGAGCGCAGGATTGTGATTCCTGTGGTCGCGGGTTCGAATCCCGTCGTTCACCCCACTTATCATTTATATTGTTGCTTTATTATTGACACGTTTTATCTAATCACTAAGTTCAATCTTAATCACCTGCGAGAGTGGCGGAATTGGTAGACGCGCTGGTTTTAGGTACCAGTGTCTTAGGACGTGGGAGTTCGAGTCTCCCCTTTCGCACCAAGTATCAGTGTCGACCTGGCACACCACCGACCCGGCGGTGCGCAAAGTAATGTCTTTTGCGCACAGGCGTGGTCTATAGAGGCAAGCATGCAAGTATCTGTTGAAACCACCCAGGGCCTCGAGCGTCGCATGACGGTAGCCCTGCCATCTGATGACATCGACAGCGCCGTTACCGAACGTCTGAAGGATCTGAGCAAAACTGCTCGAATAAACGGTTTTCGCCCGGGCAAGGTTCCGTATAACGTCGTCAAGAAACGCTACGAGCCTCAGGTACGCAGTGAGGTGCTAGGGTCGTTGATCAATCGATCGTTTTACGACGCGATTCAACAGGAACAATTACGTCCTGCGGGGCAACCGGATATCGTGCCTGCAGAGAAGGGCGATACCGACGATAGCGAAGAAGGTTTTCGCTTTGTGGCCACTTTTGAGGTCTACCCCGAATTTGAACCTGTCTTTAATGACAGCATCAAGGTTTCCAGACCGGTTGTGGAAATCGACGCCAGCGATATCGACGAAATGCTGGAAAATTTGCGCAAACAGCGCACCGAGTACAAGACGGTTGAACGCGCGTCAAAAGACGGTGATCAAGTCGTCATCGATTTTCTTGGTCGGCTCGACGGAGAAGAATTCGAGGGGGGAAAGGCCGAAAAAGCTCCTCTGGTTCTGGGTTCCAACTCGATGATACCGGGCTTCGAAAGCCAGCTTGAGGAGGTTTCTGCCGGCGACGAAAAGACCATCAAGGTGACATTTCCCGACGAATATCAGGCAGAACACCTCGCCGGAAAGGAAGTAGAGTTCGATATAACCGTGCACGAGGTCAAGGAATCGCACTTACCAGAGCTCGATGAGGAGCTTGTTAAGAGTTTTGGTATCGAGGACGGTACGGTTGAGAGCCTGCGTGCCGATATACAAAAGAACATGGAGCGTGAGCTAAAACAGCGCGTTGATGGGCAAATCAAAACGCAAATCATGGACGGTTTGGTCGATCTGAACCCTGTCGATGTCCCCGCAGCGTTAGTTTCTGAGGAAATAAAGCGCCAACGGGAACAACTCATGCAACAAATGCCAGCAGATTCGGATTCTTCGTTCTTGTCAGATGAGATTTTCAGTGAGCAGGCAGAGCGTCGAGTCAGACTGGGTCTGGTTATTGGCGAAATAGTGCAGAAAAAGGATATCAAGGCTGATGCGGCTGCCGTGCGAGCACAAGTGGAAACCATGGCGTCGTCTTATCAGGATCCTCAGCAAGTCATTGACTACTATTACGGTAATCCGGAACTCTTGAAAAACGTAGAAGGTCTGGTATTGGAAGAGGCAGTAACCGCCACAGTGCTGGAAGCAGCATCGGTGACGGATGAGGCCGCTTCTTTTCAGGACATCATGAACCCGCAGAATAACGAGTCTGCACCGAGTGAGAACAGTTGAATATGAGTTTTGTCCCTGAATTCGGCACACGTTTTGGCGCTAGCGCTGGTCCTTACAGCGGCATGAGCGGCCAAGGCATGGCTGGCCCGACAGCGGCTGGCGGCCTGGTGCCGATGGTTGTCGAGCAGTCACCACGCGGTGAGCGTGCCTACGACATCTATTCGCGTCTGCTCAAGGAGCGGGTCATTTTCATGGTCGGTCAGGTCGAGGACTACATGGCAAACCTGATCGTGGCGCAGTTGCTTTTTCTCGAGTCGGACAATCCAGATAAGGATATCTCGCTGTATATCAATTCACCGGGTGGCTCTGTGACCGCCGGTATGGCGATCTATGACACGATGCAATTCATCAAGCCAAATGTCAGCACCCTGTGTATCGGTCAGGCAGCGAGCATGGGCGCCTTTTTATTGACGGCCGGACAGCCCGGCAAGCGTTTTGTCTTGCCTAACTCTCGCGTCATGATTCACCAGCCGTCCGCCGGATTTCAAGGGCAGGCGACCGATATCGATATTCACGCGCGGGAAATTCTGGCCATAAAGGACCGTATGAATCGCCTGATGGCCCAGCACAGTGGCCAGACGGTCGAAAAAGTGAAGGAAGACACGGAGCGGGACAATTTTTTGACCGCCGAAGACGCGGTAGAGTATGGCCTGGTCGACAGGATCGTCCAGACGCGCGACGAGGAAGTTGACGTGGCGACCGGAAAACCAGCTTCGGTCGACAAAAAACCCGATAGTGACGGCGAGGCGTGATAGAGATCATTCTCCGTATGTGACATTGACTGCAACACTGGTTCAGGCACCCTTTTGGCGCTTGAAAGTTTCCGGGAAACCCGGCAATGTGTGTTGTAAAGATAAAGGTTAAAAAATAAAAATGGCCGACCAGGAAGACAAGAAAGACGACACAAAGCTGCTCTACTGCTCATTCTGTGGCAAGAGCCAGCACGAAGTGCGCAAGCTGATTGCTGGCCCTTCCGTGTTCATCTGTGACGAGTGCGTCGATCTGTGTAATGACATCATTACCGAGGAAATGCAGGAGCAGTCAAATGACGAAGACAGCTCATTGCCCAAGCCTCATGAGATCAACGAGTTGCTTGATCAATATGTCATCGGGCAGGCGAAAGCCAAGCGCATCTTGTCGGTCGCGGTCTACAACCATTACAAGCGCCTTGAGTACAAGGAAAGACAAGGTGATGTGGAGCTGGCCAAAAGTAACATCCTGCTTATCGGGCCAACTGGCTCAGGCAAGACGCTACTGGCTGAAACCCTGGCCCGTACGCTGAATGTTCCGTTTACCATCGCCGATGCCACAACACTGACTGAAGCAGGTTATGTCGGGGAAGATGTCGAGAACATCATTCAGAAGCTTCTGCAAAAATGTGACTACGACGTCGAGAAGGCGCAGACGGGTATCGTCTATATCGATGAGATCGACAAGATTTCAAGAAAGTCGGACAACCCATCCATAACCCGTGATGTTTCGGGCGAAGGTGTGCAGCAAGCCTTGCTGAAACTGATCGAAGGTACCGTCGCTTCAGTGCCTCCACAAGGTGGGCGCAAGCATCCGCAACAAGAATTCCTGCAAGTTGATACTTCCAACATACTGTTTGTTTGTGGTGGCGCCTTTGCAGGTCTTGAAAAAATTATTCAGGAACGTTCGGAAAAGGGCGGTATCGGTTTCGCTGCTGAAGTCAAATCCAAAGATGACAGTCGCAACATTGGTTCACTGCTGATGGATTGTGAAGCGCAGGATCTGATCAGCTTTGGTTTGATTCCGGAATTTGTTGGTCGACTTCCAGTCGTCGCAACCTTGCAAGAGCTGGATGAGGACGCATTGGTGCGTATCCTGATCGAACCAAAGAACGCGATCACCAAACAATACGAAAAGCTTCTGGCTATGGAAGACGTTGCTATCGAGTTCCGTCAAGATGCCTTGTACGAAGTTGCCAGGAGTTCACTCGAACGCAAGACGGGCGCACGTGGCTTGCGTACGATTCTCGAAAACGTATTGCTCGACACCATGTATGAATTGCCACGCAACGAGAGTGTCAAAAAGGTTGTTCTCGATGCCTCTGTGGTTCGCGGCGAATCCAAACCCTATCTGGTCCTTGAAGGTCAGGAAAAGGTTATGGAAGAAGACAAATACCGACGCGCTGCCTCGGACGACTGATCCCGCGTCTGTAGATCTGCCGGACCTGCATTTGCCAGGTCCGGCGACCCCCCTTGTGCCCACAACAGGCTAGCTCCCGGGAAAGTGGCGGCGGAGCCCGATAAAACCGTTAATTTATTCAGTCAATTCGCCATAGACGGTTGAAATTGCCGTGGTTGCTTCCACCTTGTCGTGTATCCTCGGTTGTTAATATCAGAGCCGATCCTCTACAGGAGATTGTGACAAGTGTCTGAGAAAGATTCAAAGGGTAAAGCGCCCAAGCCTGACCTTTCCGAAAACGGATCTGAAAACGACCGTGCACAGCAAAAAGGCGAAACACTCGAAGGCTCATCGCTGGATAGCCTGCCTGTTTTACCCCTGCGTGATGTCGTGGTATATCCGCACATGGTCATCCCGCTGTTTGTTGGGCGGGAAAAATCCATTGAAGCACTCGATGCTGCCATGTCGACTGACAAGCGCATCATGTTGGCGGCACAGACCAGCGCATCAGTCGATGAGCCTGGGGAAAAAGATATCCACCGCGTCGGCACCGTTGCGACGATTCTACAATTGTTAAAGCTACCCGATGGCACGATCAAAGTGCTGGTCGAGGGGCAAGAGCGAGCCGTCATTGATTCTGTCGGCGCATCCAGCGCGGGCTTCTTTGTTGCCGACTACAGCTTCCCGGAATTGGACAACGACAAAACGTCAACCAAAGAGCTTGAAATGTTGGTTCGTTCGGTCACCAATATGTTCGATCAGTACGTCAAGATGAACAAAAAGGTGCCACCGGAAATTTTGAGTTCGCTTACCGGTGTCGATGATGCTGATCGGCTTGCCGACATGATCGCCGCTCAGATGTCGTTACGCGTTGAAGAAAAGCAAAACATTCTTGAGCTTTTTGATCCGGCTGAGCGTCTTGAGCATTTGTTGAACCTGATGGAATCCGAGCTCGATATGTTGCAGGTCGAGAAACGTATCCGTGGTCGGGTCAAGCAACAAATGGAAAAGAGCCAGCGCGAGTATTATCTGAATGAGCAAATGAAAGCCATTCAGAAAGAGCTGGGGGAAATGGATGATGTACCCAACGAAAATGATGAGCTGACGCGCAAGATAGAAAAAGTAGGTTTGTCCAAGGAAGCCAAGAAAAAGGCGACTGCAGAGCTCAACAAGCTCAAAATGATGTCACCGATGTCCGCCGAAGCGACTGTCGTTCGCAACTACATCGATACATTGCTTGGGCTGCCGTGGAAGAAAAAATCAAAACTCAAGAAAACGCTTGGTGAGGCTGAGGACATCCTCGAGCATGATCACTATGGTCTTGAGAAGGTCAAGGAGCGCATCCTTGAATACCTCGCCGTGCAGAAACGCGTCGGTCATGCCAAGGGTCCCATACTGTGTCTGGTCGGGCCGCCGGGTGTGGGCAAGACGTCGCTTGGAAAATCCATCGCGCGAGCAACAGGCCGTAAATTCAGCCGTATGGCGCTCGGTGGTGTGCGAGATGAGGCCGAGATACGGGGCCATAGACGCACTTATATTGGCTCGATGCCTGGCAAGATCGTGCAAAGCCTTGCCAAGGTCAAACGGCGTAATCCACTGATCCTGCTTGACGAAATAGACAAGATCTCGATGGATTTTCGTGGTGACCCTTCTTCAGCATTACTCGAGGTACTGGATCCGGAACAGAACCATACGTTCTCCGATCACTATCTTGAGGTGGAGTTTGATCTTTCCGATGTGATGTTCGTAGCAACGGCCAACACCATGAATATTCCCGAGCCATTGCTTGATCGTATGGAGGTCATTCGTATACCGGGTTACACAGAAAAGGAAAAGGCCAATATCGCTGAACGTTATCTGTTGCCCAGAAAGATGGAAGACAACGGACTCGATGCAACTGAACTCAAGGTATCTGATGATGCCATTCTCGAGATCATCCGTAGTTACACACGCGAAGCTGGCGTGAGAAATCTTGAGCGTGAAGTCGCAAAGATATGCCGTAAAGTTGTACGTGAAGTGACAGAACTTGAGGCAAAGCTGCAGCAAAAAGAATCATCAGTATCTGATGGGGAAACACTGCCAAGCGCGACGAGCGAGCTGATCAACGTTACTGCGAAAAACCTTGATGATTATCTTGGTGTACCTCGCCATCGCTATGGCCGGGCAGAGAAAGAAGACAAGGTGGGGCAGGTAACAGGTCTTGCCTGGACGCAGGTCGGTGGAGAATTGCTCACCATCGAATCAGCCGTGGTTCCCGGCAAAGGCAAACTGAGTTACACCGGCCAGCTGGGTGATGTCATGCAGGAATCTATTCAGGCTGCGATGATGGTCGTGCGGAGTCGCGCTGAAGCGCTGAAGATTGATCCCGCATTTCATGAAAAGCTCGATTTACATGTTCATGTGCCCGAAGGCGCGACCCCGAAAGATGGTCCGAGCGCAGGCATTGGTATGTGTACCGCGATAGTCTCGGCACTAACGGGTGTAGCGGTCAAGGCAAACGTCGCCATGACGGGTGAAATCACCTTGCGTGGAGAAGTCCTGCCTATTGGCGGCCTGAAAGAAAAGCTGTTGGCAGCGCAACGCGGCGGTATCGAGACCGTTTTGATTCCTGTCGAAAATGAAAAAGACTTGTCCGAAATATCCGATGAAATAAAGTCCGGGCTGGAAATTGTTCCAGTGCAGTGGGTCGATCAGGTCCTCGATGTCGCATTGGCCAGTTTGCCCGGAACTGACGTTCCAGCCGCAGAAAAAGAGGCTTTGGCGGACTCCGTGACCGGTTCTGACGACCGCAAGGGTGGTTCCACGGGCACGGTCCGAACGCACTAAATATCCTTCCAATACTTGATTCTGTGCCGGTGGCGGTCTAAACCTCCGGCATAGGGTCAGAACATATTCGTGCTGCAGACCGCATGGTTAGTGGGTTTTTTCAGCAGTATCGCGTATGATCCGCTGCAGCAAGGGTTGAAAGAGACGCTCTCTTCAGCCTTCCAATGTACGAAAAACCAAAACGAATGGGGAAAGCGTTTTATGAACAAAGCTGAGTTTATCGACGCCGTTGCAAGTAAGGGCGACATGTCCAAAGCCGACGCAACGTCTGCTGTAGATGCTGTGCTTGATTCTGTGACTGCTGCTTTAAAAGACGGAGAGCAAATCACTTTGGTCGGTTTCGGAACGTTTCTCGTGCGCAAGCGTGAAGCACGTACTGGCCGTAATCCCCGCACTGGTGAACCATTACAGATAAAAGCTTCCAATGTTCCTAGCTTCAAAGCAGGCAAAGCTCTCAAGGATGCTGTAAACTAGCCGGCTCGGGTGCTTAGCTCAGCTGGTAGAGCATCGCCCTTACAAGGCGAGGGTCGGCGGTT
>CAYULV010000189.1:0-7794 GCA_964445655.1 uncultured Granulosicoccaceae bacterium
GGTGTGCGAGCATGGTGCTATGGTAGCCTGATTATCCCAACACCGCGCTCAAAAGGTTTTGGTGTGAAACGCTCAGTTCAGAGAAGAAATGCAGCGATCACTGATGCTGCTGTTTGCTGTTGGGTGTCGCGCATTTGTTCAGCGCGATAATGATAGAGTTTCGAAAAACGTTCAATTAATAAAAACTGTGGAGTAAATTGACATGTCAGATAAGCCACTAGCGTTAGTGACCGGTGGTGCGCAAGGTATTGGCCTTGCTTGTGCACAAGCATTAGCTAATGATGGAGCGCGTATCATTCTGGCTGATATCAACGCCAATGAAGTGCATGCCGCAGCTGATAAAATGGGTGACGGCACAGTCGCGATGGTGTGCGATATGGGCGACACCGATCAGATCGATACAATGTATGATGAAATCGAATCCAAGCATGGACCGCTGTCCATATTGGTCAATAATGCTGGTGTCGCTAATCCGGGTGATTTTCTTGAGACTACTATCGAGCAATTTCGGCAAGTTATCGATATCAATTTGGTAGGCGTTTTTCTGTCCTTGCAGCGCGCAGCTAAATCAATGGTTGCACACAAAATAGAGGGTTCCATCGTCAATATGTCATCCATTAATGCGGTGGTGGCTATTCCGACTATCGCTGCTTATTGTTCGTCAAAAGGCGGGGTGATGCAGTTGACGAAATCAGCCTCTCTTGCCTTGGCGCCTCACAATATCCGTGTAAATGCTGTTGGGCCAGGTTCTATTGATACTGCTATGTTGGCGGGCGTCAATGCGAACCCAGAAGCGATGAAGATGGTGATGTCACGTACCCCGATGCAGCGTATCGGTAGCGCCAAGGAAATCGGTGACACGGTTGCATTTTTGGCCAGTAGTAAGGCGAGCTACATCACGGGTGAGACAATCTATGTTGATGGAGGTCGACTTGGTATGAACTACACCTGCTAGTTCAAGGTCTATCAGCATGCGGCGTCATTGCGATGTAGCTATTGTAGGTGCCGGAATTGTTGGCATTGCTACCGCCTATTACTTAAAAAAGCTAAAGCCCTCGATGTCTGTCGTATTGATCGATTCGGGGCAAGCGATGGGATTGACGTCTGCTCAGTCTGGCGAAAATTATCGAAATTGGTGGCCACACCCTGTAATGACCGCCTTTACCGATCACAGTATTGATTTGATGCAGGCGCTGTCTCTGGAGTCGGATAACTTAATCAATATGAGTCGTCGCGGCTATGTTTTGTCGACCCGAGCAGATGATGTTGATACCTTGTTAAGTGAATTGGAAAGCGGTTATTCACAACTTGCTCATAACGATATTCGCGTACATAGCAGGGGATCTGGTGTCAATTATAAAAGGCCAGTCAGTCCGATTTGGGAGGAAGCCCCATCGGGCGTCGATGTACTAAGAAGTCAATCGTTGATCAGAGAGACATTTCCATCGTATGACCGGTCAGTGAAAACCGTTGTTCATATCCGGCGTGCTGGCGCGATCAGCGCACAGCAAATGGGGCAACTGATGCTTTCGCGATTCAAGGATTCTGGTGGTGTTCGAGTATCGGCAAGAGTGGTAGGTATTGAGTATTCAGGCGGCTTCGTCCTGTGCTCAGATCAGGCAGATACAACGATAAAGGCTGAAAAAATAGTTAATGCTGCGGGTCCTTTTATCAATGATATAGCTCGGATGTTGGGTACTGATTTACCTGTAAGCAATACGCTGCAACAAAAAATCGCTTTTGAAGATACAAGCGGCGCAATTCCCAGGCAAATGCCATTCTCTATTGACCTCGATGCGCAACAAATAGACTGGAGCAGCGATGAACGGCAATTGTTGGCTCAAAGCGAGGAGCATTATTGGCTGACACAAGAACTGCCTGGTGCAATTCACTGTAGGCCTGATGGTGGCGATAAAGGCAATTGGGTAAAGTTGGGCTGGGCGTTTAATAGCAACAGTGCAGAGGCGAAGCACGAACCCGCATTAATGGAATCTTTTCCAGAGATTGTTTTGCATGGCGCTGCAAGGCTTAATCCTTCACTTAAAACCTACTATGGCCGATTGCCTCGCGCCATGCACCATTACGGTGGCTACTACACACTGACAGATGAAAACTGGCCACTGATTGGTTCGATGGACGTGGCAGGTAGCTATGTTGTTGGGGCGATGTCTGGTTTCGGCACGATGGCAGCGTGTGCCGCCGGAGATCTCTGCGCTCGCGTCTTGTTGGCGGAAGCGGTGCCTGAATATGCACATGCACTTTCTCCTCAACGTTACTCCGATGCTGACCTTATGGCAGAAATAACAGCCCTGTCTCAGCGAGGGATTTTATAGTGTTGCTGATCGATTTATTCTAGAAATATCAAAGACATATATCAGGTTTGATCGGAGGGGCGCAAGATTTTTGTTTTTTATTGAAAGCTGATTCATTATGATGTTGGAACTTGGAGTTTGATCAACAAGAGAGAGAATATGAATCAATTTAAAAAGCAGTTGCTTCCAGTAGTCGCTGGTTGTCTGGGTGCCTTGTCTTTGTTGCCAACTGCGGCTAATGCCGCCAATGGCGATACTCTTAAAGCCGTACAAGATCGGGGTAGCTTGTTGTGCTCTGGCCACAATGGCAGTTTTCCGCCATTTGTTCAGGTAACTGACGATAACAAGTGGAGTGGTTATGACATTGATTACTGTCGTGCGCTAGCCGTTGCTTTGTTTGGTTCTGATGAGAATCTCAAAATCGTCCCCATTAGTTGGGCGCAACGGTTCCCTTCATTGCAATCGGGCGATATCGATATTGTTATCAAGGCAACAGGCTGGACTATGGGGCGCGATACTGAGTTGGGTATTCAGTTTTCAGTTCCTTATTTTGTTGGTGCCACCAATGTCATGATGCCAAAAGAGTTAGGCAGTACAGCACCTGAGACGCTGGAGGGCGGTTCATTGTGTGCGAATGCCGGTACATCAACGGAGCGTCTGGCAGCAAACTTTTTCAAAAGCCGCGGTATTGAAATTGAAATGATCACTTTTGAAAAAAGCGAAGAGACACGTGAAGCCTATTTTGCTGGTCGTTGCGATAGCTTGGTGGGCTGGGGGCCGAATCTCGCGGTGACACGTCAGAGCGCTGAGAATCCCGATGATCACGCCATGATGGATGTTGCGCTGGCGTTGGAGCCAGAATCAGCTGCCATGCGCCAAGGCGATGATAATTGGGTTGATATAGTCAACTGGATGTTTGCTGCCACATGGATTGCCGAAGCAAATGGTATTACTTCTGAAAATGTTGATGAGCATAAAGCCAATCCAGCGGATAGCACGGTCGAGAAACTACTGGGAGTCACGCCAGGTATAGGTGAGCGGCTTGGATTGTCAGATGACTGGGCTTATAACGTGATCAAGCAGGTCGGAAATTCGGCCGAGATATTTTCACGTAATATTGGTGAAGAATCTGTCTACAAGCTTGATCGAGGCCTGAATGCCTTGTGGAGTAACGGTGGTGTTATCGTACCTATGATATTGGATTGATCTTAGGCGAAATCAGTTCCAAAATTTACGTTAGAGTACATCTGGCGTATTAACACTATCCGGTTGTTTGTATTCGCACACTGCTTTTTACAAGCAATCGGATAGCTCCACCTCCCTTAAATCATATGTTCTTACATGGGTAGTTTTCTCAGAAACCGAAAGTTCAGAGAGATTGTCCAACAGGCTGTCGTCCTTTCAATCGTTGCAGCATTGCTGGTTGCGATGGTGATGAACACGCGGGCGTCTCTCGAAGCGCAGAGCCTGACTACCGGATTTGGATTTCTCGACCGATCAACTGGCTGGGATTTTTCTTTCTCGGTCTTACCATTCTCGATAAGTGACACCTACCGAAAGACCATGTTGATCGGTTTGTTGAATACTCTGCTATTGGGCTCACTTGGGATTTTCTTTGCCACGCTTATCGGCATAGTGATTGGACTGATTCGGACTTCCAGGAACAAATTATTTTCTTCATTGGGTACTGTTTACGTCGAAATATTTCGCAATGTGCCGCTGATTCTGCAAGGTGTTTTCTGGTACTCGATCGTTTCGCACCTACCCAGGCCGCGTTCGGCAATTTCCATAGGTGACGCGTTCTTCTTGTCCGGTAGAGGCTTTTATTTTCCTGTCCTCAATATTGCGATGTGGTCTGTGGTACTTATGTTTTTGTTACTCGTGTCATGGCTTATATTTTTGCCATGGATACGTCACCGAATAGAACGTCCATCTCGTTATCACCAGATTAAACGTACCGGTTGGTTAATTCTTCCAGTCATATTGGTGGGTATTGCCTACTTAGCGCGAGTGCCTGATACACCGCTTGTCAATTATCCTGCCTTGAAAGGGTTGAATTTCAAAGGTGGTATGCGTATGCCGCCTGAATTGTCAGCGCTGGTTATCGCTATTGCTCTTTATGGTGGTGCTTATATTGGTGAGGTTGTACGTGCTGGTTTGATGTCAGTGCCAAGAGGGCAAATTGAAGCTGGTTTTGTCAATGGGCTAAAAAATTACCATATTTTCTCACGCATCCGATTACCGCTTGCTATCCGAGCCGTACTGCCTTCATTGACAAACCAATATGTACAGCTAATGAAGGCTACAACCATAGGTATCGTGGTTGGGTTTTCAGATTTTTTCATGATCATCTCGACATCGATCAACCAAAGTGGTCAGACACTGGAGTTACTGGCGATCCTGATGGGTGGTTTTTTGATGATTAATTTAACCATCGCTTTTGTGATGAATACCATCAACAAAAAAATCGCCATAAAGGGCTATGAGGTGAAAAGCTGAGCTCATGGCTACTGCAAACATTCAAGCACCACCGAAAATTCCATTTTCAACAAGGCTGAAAAACAATTATTTTGCGAGCCCGTTGGATTGTGTTATTTCGCTACTCTGCGTAATATTTTTTGCTCTTCTGATAAGCAGCTTTGTCGATTGGGCGTTTTTGTCAAGCATATGGTCTGAAGAAGACGAAGCTCTGTGTCGCGATGCAAGCGGCGCTTGCTGGTCGGTCATTGATGCACGCCACCGCATCATCTTTTTCGGATTGTTCCCCTACGAGGAACATTGGCGCTCAACAGTCGCCTGCGTAGTAATGATTGCAACAATGGTGGCGTCGTGTTTGCCCTGGTTCTGGACGGCCCTAAGGCTCAGCCTACTCTGGGTGTTAGGCTTTGGCGCATTTTATATTTTGATGCACGGAGGTATATTTGGTTTAAGTGTTATTACCCCTGAGCGATGGGGTGGCTTGGCACTTACGATTTTTATTTTCGCAGCCGTCTCGATTATCGGTATGCCACTGTCAATTGTATTGGCATTGGGAAGACGTTCCAAATTGCCAGTCATTGCAACGCTTTTTGGTTTGTTTATAGATTTTTTTCGATCTTTACCTCTCCTTACAATTTTATTTACAGCGGCTGTCATCACTCCATTTTTATTGCCTGGTTGGTTATTGGGAGACAAGCTTTATCGCGTCATTGCGGGCTTTGCAATATTCTTTGCGTGTTATCAAGCTGAGAATATTCGTGCGGGATTACAAGCTATACCGCCCGGGCAAGATGAGGCCGGATTAACTCTAGGTTTGAGTTATTGGCAACGGGTAGGGCGTATCCAGTTACCACAGGCTTTTCGTAATTCCTTGCCAGCGATCGTGAATCAGTTTGTTATCACATTCAAGGAGACATCGATTGTCACCATCGTTGGATTCTTTGAAATACTGGCTTCCGGGGCTGCTGCTTACGGCACAGGTAAATGGACTGTTCATTACATCGAAGTCTATGTATTTATTGGGGCGATATATTTTATATTTGTGTTCTCACTTTCCCGTTACGGGGCTTACCTGGAAAAGAAACTGCGAGTAGGGCATGGTTGACAATACAAATATGAGCGTTACCGCTGTTTCGATGGCCAAAGTCAACAAGTGGTTTGATGAATTCCATGTACTCAAGGACATCGATTTGACCGTAAGTGACGGTGAAAAGCTTGTGATCTGTGGGCCTTCTGGATCTGGTAAATCCACGTTAATACGTTGCATTTGCAAACTGGAAGATCATCAGCGTGGCGATATCACGGTGCTTGGCACTGAGCTTAATGATGATGTTGCCAATATTGATGAGATCAGGCGCGAAGTCGGTATGGTGTTCCAGCAATTTAACCTTTTCCCTCATATGACTGTTATGGAGAACTGTACCCTGGCACTTACCCTGGTGCGCAAGAAGTCACGCCGGGAAGCTGAGGATATCGCCATGGGTTTTTTGGAAAAGGTACGCATCCCTGAGCAGTCTTCCAAATATCCGGGGGAGCTCTCTGGAGGGCAGCAACAGCGTGTCGCAATTGCTCGTTCACTCTGTATGAACCCGAAGATCATGCTGTTTGATGAGCCAACGTCGGCGCTGGATCCCGAAATGATTTCCGAAGTGCTGGACGTTATGGTGTCGCTCGCCGAGGAAGGCATGACAATGATATGCGTAACTCATGAGATGGGATTTGCGCGCCGCGTCGCTGATCGGGTGATATTCATGGACGAAGGGGAGATTGTTGAACAGAATGACCCGGAAACCTTTTTCAATAGCCCGAACAATGAACGCACAAAACTGTTCTTGAGTCAGATTCTGCAGCACTAGCGAAATCCATGTCCATTATTCGTTCTTTCTCGGTTTTTACTCATTGTAATGACCTGGGTGGAAAGGTATGGAATCCGGCTATCCGGTGGACAAAAAAGTATGCCGTATTTGTTGTGCTGGAAAGCGATCAAGGAGTGCAAGGCTTAGGCGAATGCTGGTGTTTTGATACTGCACCCGATGCCTTGGTAGCTTTTTTACGCACAGAGCTTGCACCCAACATCTTAGGTTGTCAGCTGGTTGACTATCCATCCATATATGATCAATTGATCGGCAGAGCAACATTGACTGCGCGTCACGGTATGTTGGCATCAGCATTGTCGGGGGTTGATATCGCGGTGTGGGATATGAGAAGCCGTATCGTCGAAAAGCCCCTATGGTCGTTTATACGTTCCTTTAGCAATGTTGAACAAGTGACTGATGGTCATGTCAAGCTCTATGGAAGCGGCGGTTTGTACGGGGAAAACAAAACACTAAATGATCTCGCTGACGAGATGCATGATATGTCCCAATCGGGTTTTGGTATTGTTAAGATGAAAGTTGGAGGGTTGTCACTCTCGGAAGATATAGAGAGAGTTAAAACTGTTCTTGCTAAGTTGAATGATTCCTGCAAACTAATAATAGATGGGGTTTATAGTTACACAAGCGCTGATGCGTTGCGATTGTACGAAGCTTTACCAGCGTCCAGAATAGAGGCGTTTCAATCACCTTTAAAGTCGAATGACATCGCTGGCATGCAGATGCTTTGTCAAGCAGGGGTTCCGGTTATGGCAACCGAGGCTGAATACCGCGAAGAAATTCATCAGATGCTTATTGAACGAGGGGCTGTGAAGTACTTGCAAACTGCTCCGATAGCAAGTGGCGGGTTTACCCGATTGAATATGCTCAGCGAAGAGCTTACCTTAACGGAAAATCAGTCAATAAAGCTATCCCTGGAAGTATCTTCGACTGCTGTCGCGTTGGCTGCTGCTTGTCACTATGCCGCTGCAAGCGATAATGTGGTGCATACCGAGTATCACAATGTGCATCAAGTCTTTATGGATAGGCTGCACTTACAGCCCGTCTCAGGAAAAAGGGGCTGGTATGAGTTACCTGATTCAGCAGGTTTGGGAATCAAATTGCCAATGTCATCAGTTGATACGGCATTCGAG
>CAYULV010000190.1:0-7789 GCA_964445655.1 uncultured Granulosicoccaceae bacterium
ACCTCCTATTATGTGTAGCCTGTTAATCAAACAAGGCTAATAATTGATTGGTGTGTTTGTTTCCATATGATTCCTTTTTGCGTCCATGCAAAACCTTCCATGGCGATACCAATTGTCTTGGATCATACATATTGACCAATAGCCGCTTGTTAATCAAAAACCGTATTGTTTACGTGATACTCCTTATCCGCCGCCGCACCGTTGCTGGTGAAGCATTGGTGCCACACCAAAGCCGAATCGCTCCAACGGTTTGCGTAATTACGGATTGGCGGCTCACAGTGTCCCACAATGTCATTGTGGGACACTCATGCTTAAGCGGTTGAAATAAATACGAATATTTTCTGAAATCTGGTAGAATGTCCCATATTATCGGCATATTGAAGGTTTTGGGACATGACTGAGACTGTAACAACTGGGCATTTCAGGCTGACGCCTGAGCAGCGACAGTTCAAACAGATGCTCGAACGCTACCCGCGTTTGATGACTTACTGGAACTTCGAGAAACGCGAGGTGAAGCTGCAAGCCATTGATCAGGATATCGGGGTGATGTCTCACGGCGAACAAATCATGCTGCGCTTCTTCGTCGCTATCTGGCTCGGTGAAAACCGAATCAACTTCGATCTGATTGAAGCCGCCCGTGTACTCGATGATGGCAACCTCGATGACATCCGCCAGTGGTTAACAACTCCGGTGTTCCCATGAACTTAGTTGAAGCCGTCCGAACACCAGAGCAACGAACACAGCTCGAAGCACAGTTACTTGAAGCTGGGCAAATCTACTTCGATCTGTGGAAGACCGGTGTGAACCTGGCGCTTCGAATATCTGATCTTTTGAACATCAAAATGGCTGATGTGAAAGCGTTAGATCTGGATGCACCCGCGTTGCACCTGGTTGAACAAAAAACCGGTAAAAAGCGCAAGCTTGTCGTCAACGCGCCTGCATTAAAAATCATGCAACGCAGACTTACAGATAATCCAAAACACAAGTATCTGTTTCAGTCAGAAGCGGTCAACCTCAGTCGCCACACAAAACAAGCTATTAACCGGCGATCGGTATGCCGGGTGTTCGAGGCAGCCGGCCAACGCATTGCACCGAAGGTACACATCGGTACCCACTCGATGCGCAAAACTCGAGGTTATGCGATGTACGATGCAGGACGTTCGATTGAATCAATCTGCAAAGTATTGAACCACTCAACACCCGCTGTGACGATGCGCTACATCGGTATCGATCAACGCGATATTGATCAGAGTTATGTTGAGTTTGAACTTTGAAAGGGAGGGCTGCACCCTGTAGAACCTACTTTTACGTTCGTAACTTTGGTCGACCAGAGTGACCGGTGAGTGCCCTTTCCAGCCAGTCAATTAATCAAGTATAGACAACCACTACTTGTACTTATCTAAGACTGTACGCTGCCATGCCACATAGTCTTCAGCTGCTTGCGCAGCCGTTTCAACCGTAACTAACTCCGATGTTTGCCCATCAATGATGACTACATCCTCATCCTGGCATTGGGAATGCCAGTTTAAAGATAACAGTCGGTTCGGCTTCTAGACCAAGCAACCTCGCTGACAGCGAGCTATCGTGCGCTTTCACTTCAACCCGAGCACCTTCGATGTCCAAACAAGCGTAACTGTTTTCATCCCAGATAATGGTAGAAAACAGGCGGATGCCTAAACCTTTGTACTCTTGAAGAGTAAAAGATTCGTCTACTTCCAACTCGACAATAGAAGCAGTGGGTCCGGAAGCCTTAACGAATATGTAGTCCAAACTCATAACAGTTCCGTTTCATAAAATCATGAACAACAGTGCAGCTACAGACCTTATGTACCAGCACCACATACTCCTCACTCTATGCCCGCTTATGGCCGAGAGCTGCTGTTTTATTCATCAGGCAGAATTAAGATCATCTAAGTGCTCACGTACCTTACGACCGTCTGGATACTCAGTGATCATGTATTCGCTGTCTTCATCTTCCATATAGACAACCGGAACACCATCGGCAAAATGAATCTTCTTGATCTCTTCAAAGTAACTCGGGTCTTCTAACTCTTCATCAGTAAGCCCCAGAACAGTCACTACATTTCCCTCATCATCAAAATCATCATCGGCATCAAATGCTTTAATTTCTGGATCATTCATCGTTTTCACACCAAACGCTATAAAAATAATCTGCAGTAATTATAAATTCGTCGCCTACTTCGACACCACAGGCAGGGTTCTTCATTAACTCACCTTTCTTGTCGAACATCTTTCTAACAGCTACAGAGTAAAGACCTGGACACATTGATACTGTTACTTGCACATCCACGCGGACACAGTTTGTGTCAAAGCCACGCATTTGTTTACGGTAAATAGATGCCCAGTCACCTTTTCTCAACTGCTGAATCTCTCGTTTAAACCCCTCTGGTTTCACGCCTCGATCAAACCCGTCAAGCACAACGCAGTGCCCCTCATTGATTGTAAAATCATCTGCTGTAGTGCTTTCAACGTTACTCGGTTTATTTTTATATCGGGCGACTATGCGCTCAATTTCTTCATCTGCATCCAGTGCACCAGACAATATACCGCGCATGGTTATGATGGTTTCTTCTGTAGGCTCTCCACCACTAATCCGCATAGAACCAATAATACTCTGTAGCCGTCGCTCTATATCTTTCTGATCTCCTTTGCTTGTCATAGATTCAACTCCTGGTGTTTCTCTACTGGAAAATCTTCTCGTGGCTCTGGTGTATCCAGATAAGTCGGCAGGGAGCCGCCATGCGCATCACAGCAACTGATCTGCATCCTGTGCGCCAACGATTGCCATGATCTCAACGACGCCATCAGTGATTCGGTAGTACACGCTATCGGACCCACACACGCTACGCCGGTAGCCTTTGCGTATCTCCGTTATCGGATGTGAAAGCGGCTGTTCAGCGAGCTGTTCAAAATGATCGAAGAAGGCGGAGAAATACTGATCGGCTTGTGTTTGTCCATAACGCTGAAATCCCCAGCGGTAGATCCGAACCAGATCAGCTTCAGCTATTTCACTGAGCTTATAGTTTGGCATCGCTATCCAGCGCGTCTCTGGCTTTGGCTAGAATCTCATCGCGAGTGAGATTAGAGAAGCCGCCCTGTTCAGCGCTGATGAGTTTGTTTCGGATGTACTGGTTTTCACGAGCTTTGCGAATGAGGTCGTTCACCACCTCGCTTTTGGAGGAGTACTCCTCGCTATCCACCTGCTCTTTC
Organism: uncultured Granulosicoccaceae bacterium; assembly: GCA_964445655.1. GTDB lineage: Bacteria > Pseudomonadota > Gammaproteobacteria > Granulosicoccales > Granulosicoccaceae > Granulosicoccus. Next base: position 3,232 of record CAYULV010000190.1, read on the forward strand.
AACCAAGCCTCGTTGGGTGTGGTGAACGAAATGCTCTGTCGTGCCATGGGTCACTCTCGGAAATTTTGTGGTGTAAGTATACACCAAATACGCACCACCTGCTTTGGCTGATTTCTCGTTGGTTTACCCCAAAAACACCCGATTAATGGGACGTCTAATGGTTTTTACAGCATGTATTTCGCAGCCAACGCTTAGGCCAGGTAGCAGCAAAACAGGCAGATCATTTTGGCGCACATCTCGTTGGTCGCTGCTTGTAACCAAGCGTATTGCACAAGTGAGTGGTCGGATTAGTCTGCGCGGTATAGTCGAAAACGTGTCGACGCAACAACACCGCTTACACCATCATTAATATCGCCACAGTTGTCTCGTTCGAATTTGGCGATAGGCAGACTGTCTTATTTTGAAAATAAGTTAACGAGACAGTAGTGACATTTCACATCTAAAAAATAAAGGTATTTGTTACGCAAAAACAATTCCATACGCCGTAATGATACCTGCGATAACGCCGATTAGAGCTATCACTTTGGGCGATAAATAGATACCGAATATTTTCATGTTGCTAGTCCTCTAAATAGTTCCAAAAATTGAGGCTACTTAATGGTTTTGCATTAGTGAGTTGGAGAACAACTTGTTTCGATATCTGCATCGTCGATCTCTTCAACGATACTACGATTGGTATTGTCCATAGTGATTCTCTGAGTTAGATGTTAAATCAGATTAATCGATTAATCATCCGTAAATGCCGCGTCACCTTCGGAGTGCCACGCTTTTATTTTGGCAAGATCATTCTCTTCAATTGCCCTGGCAACTTCGACCAGTGAACCGAGGATCACTGCTTTTTCAACATCGCGCAAACCAGCTTTAACAACCAATCCGCCCAGCTGAATTTTCTCGTAAGTGTCCTGTTTTCGATGCTGTGTTGTCATACTGGATAAGCGTTCCTGAGATCGATTCAATCGTTGCCATTGCGAGAATACTGCTGATCCTCGCCGAGTATGGACTTTTTTGCCATTAACTCACTGAATACCTCGCGTATCTCTTCATCTGTGATCGGATAATCCATGATTCCAACTGATTGAGCGATTTTAAGATAACGCCGCATTTCCTTCTCTTCCGCCTTCTTCAATCGTTGTTTTGCTACATTGACCTTTGTACGTTGTGCGGCGATTTCGGCTTCATAGCTCGATGCAGATCTTCGAGCTACCTTGTTATCAGCACTCATACCACTACCGCCCTCTTCTAATTGTGGTGTTCTTTCTACTCGTCGACTGGGAACCACGAACGGCAGTTTTGCGTGAGCGTTCACGGGCCATAACCTCAACCGGCGAGCCCTTTTTAAACTGGTCCCGTCCGTAGTACAGGGTCAGTTCTTTTTTGTGCTGCGACATCGCGTTTTTAGATACCTGCCGATCAAATCCATTCGATACCAATACACGGGCGCGATCTATATCAACAGACTTCGACTTATGAACCGTCATAGCGTACCCGTGCGAGATAGATGCATATTTCTTTTCATCAAACTCCACGGTTTTACCACCATCCAGTTTAACTTTAAGGTGTGCCGGAGTGCCGGCACGACTGGATGTGTCAGTTACAGTACCAAGGTCCCCGTTCCGCACTCCTATATCCCTATCGTCCTTATTGAAAATAACCGTATCCCCAACACCAATAGATAGTTTTTGCAGATCGGATTTAAAGTCTACCGCCCTGGTGATGTCACCTGCAGCAGTGCGAGCAGATCGGATCTTCTGATCAATTTCAGCGACAGCATGGTTTGTATGCGCCAGTGCAGTGACTGCGTGACCGGCTTTAAGATCGGCAACAGTGTCGGCGACAAGTTTAGACACTGCAAGTTCGTTAGTAATTTCTGCTTTCACTCGATCACGGGATTCGTAGTGTCGAAACGCTTCAGTAACGGATCCCTGAGCGAGTAGTTTGGTTGCTTCCCGATCTTTTTCCTGTTCCTGGGTCGGCATATCATCAGCTGTCTGATCAAGTAACCGAATACCACCGCCGTTTTCATCGACCTCTATTCCGTGACGAGCGGCAAAATCAATAGCACTCTCCTGTATTCGAGCCTGACTGATTGTTTCAGTAACACTGCGTTTCTCAAATGCATCCTCACCAACGTAAATCTGCAGATCTTCTTTATGTCGTGACATCGCAACATAAGCTAAGTGCCGATCCCATCCAGCGGATACAAGCACTCTGGATTGATCGACGGTCACTCCCTGCGATTTGTGGATGGTCATAGAGTACCCATGCGATAGCTGATCGTAGTCAGCTTGATTGACTTCGACATTTTTACCGTCGTCGAGTTTCACTGTCATCGAGCCGTTCGCAGCAGCAGTGACAGTACCGAGTGATCCGTTTTTAACCCCCATGCCAGTATCGTTTTTACGAAACAAGATTCGATCACCAACACCGATATTAATTATTTTGGCAGTATCTTCTTTCGTTTTTCGTGCTTTAAATGTGTGTTCGTTTTTAAGCGCTCCGGTCGCAATGCGTTTTTCACGAACCGATTCGTTGATTTGATCTACTGCCTTATTCGAGTGCGCTAGTACGGCGATTTTTTTACCTGCTTCAATGTCAGAAACCGTATCCGCTACAAGTGTCTCTATGGCTTCATGAGTCGTGGCGCTACGGTTTACGTGGCCGCGAGAGTCGTAACTGTTCCAGGCGGCACTGGCCTTGCCTTTCGCAAGGTCAGCTGTCGCCTTTCGGTCTTCCTCAGAGTGCTGTCGTCGGATAGTACCGATCTCACAATAACCACCCTGCTCTGACAGTGATCGCAATGGCCCACCTGCCTGTATTGGCTGCAGCTGTTCTGCATCCCCGACCAGTACGACTTTCGCACCTGCTCGACTAACCTGCTTCATCACTTTATGCATCAATTCGGTATCGAGCATTCCAGCTTCATCGATGACTAAAATATCGTTGCGTTGTAATCGCTCACTACCATTTTCTATTCGCATCAACAGACTGTGTATCGTGGTACTTTTAATATCCGCGCCCTGCTCCAGACCTTCTGCAGCAATACCGGCGAGTGCCGCACCCATTACGCGCTGGCCGGTCGATTTCCAACACCGCGCGGCAGCTTTAAGCATTGTCGATTTACCAGTACCCGCAAAACCGATGACCACGGACAGTCGCTCGGGTCCAGTAACATGAGCAACCGCACCCTTCTGTTCATCACTGAGAAAATCAAAGTCCTTCTTGATGATCCGTTCACGCCGATCATCGCCCACCAGACTATGCGCTTTCGCAGGCTTGAAAAGCTCGGTCGCAATGTTCTTCAACTCAAGCTCGGTATCGAGCGTTTTGCGAACGGTAAAATACTGCTTGTCATCTTTACCAATCCGACCAGGCCCTGACTTTTTCAGATGTGCATCGAGAATAATTTTCGTTTCCGCGAATTTTTGATCATCGCTGACATGTTTGTGTAGTTCTCGGTAAAGATCGTGAGTAGTGAAAACAGCTTTTTGTTTTGCGACTCGCTGGATCAATTTATCAACGTTTGCCTGAATTGCCTCCACGCGGTCGAGCTCTCGATCTTCGCGAGTCGGCAGCGGATTATCGAGCATCGACATGTGAGATTTTGGCCCGTTGTGTAACTCCGGTTGCCACTGACCATCATTGTTCGTGACCAGTAGATCAATGCCGCGATCCTCACACCACTGGTTCTGAAATCTCGCCCAATCGTGGCGCAACTGTTCTGCTTCAACGATTTTTTTGCCATTCGCAAAACCGCCGTTTAAGTGCCTGGCTTTGCCTCCGATGCCGTTCTCATCGATGACGCGGGTAGTAGTCATCAGATGAGCGTGTGGGTTGTCTTCACTGTGCAGATGCACATTGAGATCAACGGCAACACCCTGATCAACAATCGTTTGCGCGAAGTCCCGCGCAAGTTCAATTTGTTGATTCAACGATAGCTCGCGTGGCAGAGCGATGATGTGGTCTTTCGCAAGCTGCGCGGTTGAGCGTCGTGTGGATTTGTCCTCTGCGAACTGTATTTCGTTCCAGAGCGTGTTTCGATCTGCAAGTTCTACTGGTGCACCGTCCGGTAGCAATATCTCGCTGTGTGCGACCTCAGCGGCTCGGAAACCGTAGTCGGCAGTAAGCCCGTTCCATTCATCTTTTTGCTTCGTACCGGAACGGTACGCAGCTGCTTTCACTGCGCTGTGTCCAGCTGCCCTGCCGATGATGTGAGTGCGAGCGAATTCAATCATCGACTACGGCCAGGGTTGGGGATCCGCGTAGAAATATTCGTGATCGAAGTTAGCGACTGCAGGCGCTGGTTCGATGGTGCGTTCTGCTGATCGACAATCGCCGCTGGTGATTGTCGTCGGCGGGAGTAAGACCGCTTCCGCTGTTGTTTGATCGCGTGGATCGTGATCGATTTCTGGTGTCGGTTGAGACATCGGGAATCCCTGTTTTTGCCGTTGCTTTTATGCAGCTTGGTACGCAGTACCTAGTGAAATCCATACGGAGTATCGCACATTGCCGAAGGTAATGTATATTGCGCCTTTGCTCGTACCTCGCTCGGAGAGTGCCG
>CAYULV010000191.1:0-7711 GCA_964445655.1 uncultured Granulosicoccaceae bacterium
TGCTGCCAATAGGCCGATGAATAGATCACCCAACCCCGCCGGATACGCGAAAATCCCAATACATACGAATCAATTCGGTATTTCACGACCCCATACTCTATTGAGTACGATTGATACTCAATAGAAAAGTGAATGGATCACAACATGTAAGCTCGTCTTTGTACTGATAACTAGCTGTTCTGCACGGTCACATCCATTTTGGTGCATCTGGGTGCACTCAAATATTCCAAGAGAGCTACTTTGGGAAGGCTCTGTTGCTTCATGGACTGCATCCATGCAAACAGACCTCCAAACACGGCGTTATCCTGCAGCGCTAAATTCAACTACAACCAGAGCCAATATTTGCACTATCGATGGTTTCACCATCGAAACCAATAGCGCTGACTCTGAAGCAGCTGCTTATTCGCTCCTCGAGGTTTAAATACAGCTGAGACCGGGTGAATCCTGCTCTTCGGCCATTTAGCTCAATTTCGAAACCATCTATCAATGGCTGTTGATCCTCATCGATAGTCCAGTAAGCTAATAACCCTCTTGCCACAGCGGTTGCGCTGAGGTTTGTAAAGATTTCCTCCGGGTCAAAAGCATCCTGCCTGCTAGCTGACAAAGGAGGTTCGCCATTGAACAACACAGTACCAGTAGCGGTGTCCACTATCAGCTCTGGTGAGAGTAAACCGGTGTTTCCTGATTCGTCTACGAGACGGATTTGATATGTGTTAGTCGATTGTGCGTTTGCGTCGTGGAAACTTTGCCTGGCATTAACCCGCTCCAACAGCTCACCACCGCGAAAGATTTCAACTTCCACAGAACTCCCAGCGACGAAAAGAACGGGCGTCCAGAAAATTTCAACGCTGCGGGGTCCGTAAATGCGCGCATCCATATCCAACCTCATATTAAGGACATCGTCTGACGCAGCATTCGGATTTTCAATATCAGGAAAACTACTGCTTTGGGACCAGCACTGAAAGGTGCCATCAAGACGCTCACCACATAAGGTTGTGCCAGACAACACAAATTCTCTCGAACTTTCTAATTCCGACAAGGCTGTACTGAATGACTGAAAAAAACCAGGCTCTGCTGACTGAATACTAAGAAACTGCTCACCAAGTGGAAAATCAGAAAAGTCAGGGATCCCGATGAAATCCAAGCTGGTGGTATTACACTCAAGCTCACTGCCAGTATTCAAGCCGCATACTGCACCAAAGGTGGTTGCCAAGTCGGTGTAGGGGCCGTTGGTCAATGGCGGCACCACAGCATTTATTAATGAATTACAAACAATTTCGCCTGTGGTGGTAAGACCACAAACACCCTGTGTCTGCATGTCCAGATCGACGAAAGGCCCGGTCAAGTCAGCAGGAGCTCTTTCCCCATCCGTTGACCAACAAGTTATGTTGCCATTGACAAGAATGCCACACGATGAGGTAAAAGCTGCGTGTACCTTGGTGAACAAAGCACCATCGGGTGGCTCGGTTTGTCGGTTACTGTTCAAGCCCCAACAATGAGCCTCTCCAGCCACATCTACTGCGCATGTATGATTTTGCCCTGCGTTGATTTGCGTGAGAGGTAATGGGATAGCAGGTACTATTAATTGATCAAAATTGTTATCACCCCAGCAGACAGCCTCACCTTCAATTGTTATCCCACAGGCATGGGCATCGCCCGAACTCACCGCGACTAATTCAGGGAGATCATCCGGAGGAAGCAATCGTTCGAATATGGGAGGAACCAGACAGTCCACAGATCCGTCGTCCTGCAAGTTGCAGAACTGCGACTCGCCAACGCTGAAACGGGATTGTGATTGCGCGTTTGTTACCGCCGGCACAAGTAGCAAAGCCAAAAGAGGCAATAGTTTTATAGCGCCATGAATCATAAGACAATCCTTTTGTGAGATGAGCGATTAACAATGCGATGCATACATTTATATACGCAGTATACCGTTGCATCGCGCGTCTTTTTGTGTGGTAATTGGATGATTCATGGGTAAATTCCCCAAAGGAGATAAAATAGACTTCTGCTTTGCGCTTGACTCATCGGTGCTGGCATAGGCGCCTGGGCCGGAGATACAGCCGTTCAGGATGTTTTGGTACTATTAGTAACTGGCTCGACTAATCGACTTCTACCATGTTAGACGGCATCAAGCGGTTTCTGAGTAGAAAATCATCGCCCCCCGCCTCCGATGGTGATAGCGAAATTAGTCGGGCCCTGTTGCAGCGATTACAAAGCTATCCGGCGATACAATTGCCCCATACCGGGGAAGCCATCGAGTTAAAGCCTGACGCTGTCGATGAAAATTTCACCTATTGGCAACGCATTCTGCCAGAACGCTTGATTCTGATCCGCGGCTTGCTAAGTGAATACGGCATCAATTGGCCGCAGGAACTCGACACCTGCGAGTATAACGAACTCCTTACCCAAACTCGCGAGTGGGCTCGCAAACATTGGCCGGTGCTAGCAACTCTTGTGAAGAGCGATGCCATAACCCGATGGCAAGAACAACAAAAGTCAGCCGACTGTATTGTCTTTACGTTAGTTAGTGATGTGTCATTGCTACTAGGTGAACTGATTATCGCTAAGCGACCGTCCTTTAAATGGGGCATCGATACGGATGAGAAAAATCGTGACGATGCTATGGGGTCTGTCAATAATCTCGTGTTGTTGAGTCACTGGGCTTCCAATCCAAACACACAGGTTGAAATTTTTATCGAAGGTACCGTAGTAGTTAGTGTGCTGCATCCGAACGACAGTAGCGAACGCTTGCTTAACAACTGGTTATATTTGGTAGACAATGCGATTTCGGGTCGTTATGAAGGCAACAGTTCCAAAGAAAGCCAAGATTGACTAGCCAATCAAAGAACATACACTAAACTGCCGGCATGGTTCTATTTCGTCAATCGTGCGATCAAAATGGCGATGACACAATCTTATCGACAAGATTCTTCGCTGAGTAAAATTCTGCATCCAGATGCTCAAGCGATTCAGACATTCGAAACAGTGCCTTCCACAGAGCCCAGGCCCTTGCCCTCACCCATGTGTCATTATCGAGATTCAGGTTTGATCGAAAATTCTCCCGAGCATTCCCATCGAAGTATGTCCAGGCCATAACTAAATCACATGCTGGATCACCAACTGCGCAGTTCCCAAAATCAATGACTGCGGCCAAACTCCCTCCAGAGACCAGAATATTTGACGCTTCGAGATCTCCATGGACCCAAACAGGATTGGATATCCAACGTGCATTGAGTCCCTGGCTCCAAATACTTAAGGCAGCTTTGGGACAAATATTTCCATCTAACAGCTCTATATAGGTTTGCGTATCCCTATCGTACTCCGATAGATTTGCACCACGGAAGTAATTGTGCGAACCCGGTGACGGTCCGACTGAGGAGTCAACTTTGTGCAGCTCGTCCAAAAACTGCGCTACTGATTCAGCGAGTTTAAACGTATCAATACCGGGGTCAGATTCTACATCCTCACCGTCAATCCATCGGCGTACAGACCATGGCCATGGATAGCCGTGCCCAGGTTCACCAGTAGCCAGAACTTCTGGTATCGATACGAATAATCTTTCCCTGAGATAAGGTAACCACTTCTTCTCTTTGTGTACCTGAGAAGCATACGATTCAGCGCTGGGCATTCTCACCGACAATTCTGCACCAAGCCTGAATGTTCTATTATCCCATCCACTGCACGATACGGTGCTGATTGGAAGACTCGACCATTCAGGGAACTGACTATCGATTAACTTACGGACAAGATTTGAATCGATTTTCATAAACAAACTATTACTTTACTAGCGGCAAACCTACTTGCTCATTTATCCAGTCGATTCACTACTACGCTCGATGAGGACGAGTCCCGCCAGGACAATCAGCACGATGCCACCAGTTGTCTGTAATGACGGAACATCTCCGAAAATCAAATACCCCAAGATTGCCGCACCAATGATCTCAACATACACTAACGGTGCCAGCAAAGTAGCTGGAGCCATAGTGAGCGCAAGCACAACGAATACATTGGCGACCACAGAGCCTAGCCCAGTAAGCGCTAATAACCCAGCGTGCTCTACGCGAAATTCCCAGAGTATCGAAACTCCGAATGGCGCTAGTACTAGCGCACCGATTATCGTTTGGTACGCGACCGCAGCAAATGGGTGAACCGATCGAGTGCAAGCTCGACTAGCAACCAGGAAAGCACCAAAGCAAGCACCGGCACTGAGCGCATACAGGTAACCTGTCTCCATAGACACACCGGGACGAACGATAATCATGGCGCCAGAAAATCCGACTAACACTGCCAGCCCTCGCCTCACCGAGAATGACTCTCCCAGTAAAAAGTATGCAAGGGCAGAAGCAACAAGCGGCCCTATGAGGTATGCACCGATCGCGTCTGCGAGAGGAATTCGTGAGACCGAGACGATGAATAAAAGCGTTGCTGCAACTATGAGCACCGCCCTGACGCTTTGCTCAGCGACCAAGCGTCTATCTAGACGTGCCAACCGCCCTGCAAATAAAAGTGACAATGGCACTAGAACGATCGCACCTATAACGAAGCGCGCCCACGTAAGACCGATCGCCGTGTAGTCACTGCTAAGGTACTTGACCGCCGCATCGCCAAAAGGAAAGGTAAGCATGCCGAGCATCATTAGCACAGCCCCGAAGACTGGACGCTCTTTCATACTAAAAACATATTAATACTCAAACTCACAAAAAGTATAATTATTGGAACCCATATAATTGGCGAATGTTGAATACGAATTGGCTTCTGCGTAACAACATATTTCTTATTACGAATATTCAACCCCATCAATTTGCACAGAACCGCAATCGAAATACCTATAAATAACACCAACAACAATTTGAACCACCAAAAGGATATGTTCTGCTTTGCTGTAACAAAACCTAGATAGACACAAGAAGGCAGTATGCCGAAAACCCATATTTCGGCTTTTTCTGGTAGCCATTTATAGGTTTTCAATGGAATAATATTTGCGGTCATTAGAACTATTGCTGACCATAATGCACCAGCTATAAATCCCAACATAAAACCAAATAAAAGTGAAGCTATCAGGCTAAAACGGCCGGGCCCCAGCGAAAATATGACAAAAGCAATGAAACCACACAAAATGGCTGAGATTAAAACCCTATAATAGCCTTTGTTTTTTATCTTAAAAACTAATATCCCAAACAATAGCATGGCTGCCAACACTAAGGTAAGCATTAATCCAATTGCTTCAAAACTCGGCACCATTTACGTATTATCTGTTTTTTACCATGAAAATCAACACGTTCACTCTCAATCTGTAAGTCAACTTTATTGTGGCAACCTAGCACAGCCACAACAGCACAATACGGGTAGCTTGTTAATTGTCAAATACGACACCATTAAACGTGCTTATCCAAAAGCGTACTTACCCAATCGACATACGTACCATCATTCCAGTTTGATTGGCTGATTCGTTCAATCCGCTTATCTTGTCATCCCCAATGTGCAAACCAATGACAGTGCAAATTATTTAGCGTTGTGAGTCGACAATAAATCCGGCCCCAAAACCCATAAATGATAGACCCGTAATTCGCGTAGTCCATTGTCGAGTGCGACCACTTACAAAATAGCCCTTTAACCGTAAAGTCAATATCGCGTAAGATCCGTGAATAAGGGATACGATACATATTATCGTTAGAAACATGATCCCAAATTGAGGGACAGTAGAATTCGCTGAACTTAGAAACGTGGGGAATACCGCAGAGAGAAATAGAATGGATTTAGGATTGCTATAGGAGATCAACATAGCCTGGATAATCAATGACAAAGGTCTTACTGCCTGACCTATTGCTTGACTGCTGGTTGAACTAATCGCAGCCATCGGAGAAAATGAGCTCCTCAACATCTTCAAGCCCATCCAAAACAGGTAGGCTCCTCCTGCAATTTTCATAGTTGCGAACACTGACGGCATTGACTGAATCAGCGTTCCAACACCGATTGCCGCAACCAATGCTATTGTGAAAAGCGCAATCAGATTCCCTACAATAGTGAACAAAGCACCAGACACCCCTTTGTCAACTGTATTTACTATCACAGCAAGAACATTTGGCCCTGGCGATATTGATGCAAGAGTGATTATTGAAGCAAACAACAACCAGCTACCAAACTCCATCGCTATCCCCTCAAACAACTATAGATTGGCATTGTACTACACAGCTTATTTCCATTAAATCGAATCTTCGATACCGATACCCGTCACTGACTTAAATCTACTTACCTCAGCATTAGTTTGCCAAATAGACTAGGTATCGTACTCATGTGCAATACATTGTTCGATTTACACGCTATTTATGCAGCCTCAAAGATCGCCGCAGGCCTGCGGCGAAAGCCCGAACAATATGAATCACTATTCAAAGCTTTTCCAACCTGAATACGGATTTTTTCGGATAGAATCCAACCGGGTAGTGAGATTGCCACAATGCAACTCAAGCTTGTGCCCGTCAGGGTCAAGAAAGTAGTAGGAAGAGCCTTCACTAACGTTGTTTTTCCAGCTATTTACACCGGCGCCTTGCAATCGATAAACGTAATCATCGAATTTGGCCTCATCAATACTAAATGCGTAATGGGTAAAATCTTTTGCTGGCGACGCAGAGTCAAGTGAAAGGCACAACCAAAGCTCCCCAGCACTTAAATACGCCCCCTTATCCCATCGACCTTCGGGCTTGAAACCAAGCAAATTGACATAAAATTCGTATGATCGATCGAGCTCACTTACTGCAACAGTTAGATGGTTTAATCCGGTAATCATATGGAGCGTACCAATAAAATATTCGAAAATACTATCTAAGCTGCCCTACGCCAGCAATTGTGCGAAAGAGACAACTTTAGTGTGTACAACGGCGATATTTCTTCCACGCTTCAGTTCTTAAATACAGGTATGGATGCCCTATTTTCTAATATATTTCCACACCGCTAACACACATCCAACAAAAAATGATATCCCAAATCCACCAAGAGAAGCGACCGATCGATGTCCACCATTAATCTCAAACCAGCTGACTATCAAACCAGCAAGCGAGACGAATACCATCAGGCCAATCATCATGTCAGACATGCCGCCAATGCGCCGGCTCATAATCTCACGGGTTGAGTGTCGACGACCATCATCTACAGCGCGTCCCTTATAGAGCTCGACAACGGGTCGCTGATACAGTCGCTTGCCTTGCCGGAAAGTTGGTACGAGCGGCAATACAGTCAAGATGACTCCCAGGAGGGGAAAGAGGTCATCGTCTCTCTCCATAAAATCGATCACGGGCTGCCACTCAAACCAGAAGGTGCTAACTAGTAGAAAGGCGACGGTAAAAAGGACCAAACCAACCAGCCAGAGCATATGGAAACGAGTACGGCGCTTTATGAACTGCGTGAATTCCTCAATATATTCATCACGCTGCTCCGCGCTACAAACAACCCCTTTGCCATAATCGCCAGCAATGAACCGATAGCCTTCACCATTAGAGTCCCTTTTGAACCTAGCGGCGTAGGACGCCAAGATGTTGTCGGTGGCAATACTAATCAGGCTGTACACGTCACCTACCCTGCGAACCTGTTAACAAGCTGATGCCCCAACGAATAAATTAAATTGAATAACACTGCGCTAGAACTTTACATTGAATACTGATCATGGCATAAGTTACCGCATGCAATAGCATTATATTTAACATCGCTTATTAAC
>CAYULV010000192.1:0-7683 GCA_964445655.1 uncultured Granulosicoccaceae bacterium
TTTCATCAGTGCGTCCAAATGCGGACGACACCGTTCAACCACGTTATAACGGGCGGCAATGCCCAGTGACATCAGCTCAGGTCCGAGTTGGATTCCTCCACCATTGGAGGACGATATAAGCAGCCGTTCCATTTCAAGTGCCGCCACAATGCGCTGCACCGTGGAGCGTGGCAAGTCGATCTTCTCTGCGATTTGCCCAAGACTCATCCCTGAATTCTGATTTTTAACCGTTCGCAATATGGAGGCGGCACGCGAGATAACCTGAATGCCAGTTGTTGCCTCTCGTGGCACAGCCTGATTTGCACTTTGATTGGATGATCGTGACATGCGGTTCTTATTATTTTCTTTCAATGACTTAAGTGTATTCGGGTTCGGTAACGAAGTGTATTTAGCCGATTTACTGCTTGACTCTTAAAACGATACAACTGTATCGTATAGCAATACACCAATTTCACACAAGCAGTCCGCCAGGAGAATCTGCATGACCGTCACGATCAAGGGCATCGAATTCCAGGAAAACCTGAATAACGAAATGGGGGTCGAGTTCTACAACCTCTCGCATCGATTTGGCTACCAATGCCCTAACTGGCCCTACTTCAAAGACGTTGCCATTGAGCGCAAGCACTACATGGCGAAATCCGGAGTGCTCAGCCAGACAATCACCACCACCATGCATGTCACCACGCATATCGACGCGCCAGCACATGTGGTGCAAGGCACGCCCTTTATTGACGAGGTACCGTTGCCACATTTTTTCGGTACGGGCCTGGTGGTTTCAATCCCCAAGAAAAAATGGGAACAGATAACCGGTGATGATCTGGAGAAAGCCTGTGGTCACGCCATTCGTAAAGGCGATGTACTGATCATCAATACCGGTTGGCACAAGGTATACGATGATGGCGATTACTTCCCGTATTGTCCTGGTCTCGTGTCATCCGCTGCTGACTGGATGGTCGAGAAAGGGGTCAAGGTCGTCGGTCACGATACGCAAGCGAACGACCATCCTTTGGCCACCGCAATTGGCCCACAACGAAACGGGCCGATCCTGCCACATCTGGAGGCTGAATATAAAGAATGGTCCGGTGGTCGTGATTGGGCGGACGACTTTCCCGAGTGGGAACCGGTGCATAACAAGCTGTTCAACAACGGCATATTAGGCATTGAAAACGTCGGTGGCGATCTCGACGCGGTAACCGGAAAACGCTGCACGTTTTCGTTCTTTCCCTGGAACTGGGATCGCGGCGACGGCTGCATCATTCGACTGGTTGCCATGATCGACAAATCACAGGGCTATCGCATCGAATCAGGAGAGTCATTCTGATGTTGGTGAAACGTTTTGGTGATGCGCAAAAATACGAAGCGCCCAATCACTGGGACGTAATCGGCTTGCGCTTGCAAGGATTTGAGGACGGTGGTCCGGAAAACCAATGGGTGGGTTATTCGCAGTTCCTGCCCGGTGGCGGAGCCGGTCCGGACTCCACGCCATTTGAAAAAGTCTATGTGGTCCTGGAAGGTGAAATGACGATAACGATAAACGATAAAGTCACCACTCTGGCTGCCATGGATAGCTGCACCATAGCAGCAGGTGAAGAAAGACTTTTGCAAAACCGATCAAATCACGTCGCCAAGATGATGGTCGTCATGCCCTACCCAGGAGGCCAGCGCCCGTGAACCTGTCCAAACCAGCGTCATTGTTTGATATCAGCGGAAAGGTTGCCCTGATAGTTGGCGCATCAGGTGCCTTTGGTGGTGTGGCGGCACAGACCTTAAGCAACGCCGGTGCAAAGGTAGTCTTGAGCGGCGGCAACACCGACGCCTTGAATGAAATCGCCAGCAAGTGCGACGTTGTAAAAACCATCAACGCCCGCCCCGAAAACGAGGCAGTGTGTGAGGCAATGATTGAAAGCACCTTGTCCGCCTTTGGCAGGCTGGATATATTGGTTGTCGCCTCCGGCATGAATAGGGTCGACAAGATCGAAGACATGGACCCTGAAACATTTTCAGCCGTCATCGATGCAAACGTTACACAGAGTTGGCTGATGGCTCGCGCTGCGACAAAACAAATGAAGGCGCAAGGCGACGGCGGAAAAATCGTGTTGGTGTCCTCTGCTCGCGGTTTATTGGGTCATCCAGCCGGCTACACCGCCTATTGCTCTTCCAAAGCCGCTGTCGACGGAATGACCAAATCGCTCGGTTGCGAGTTGGGCGCAGATGGGATTACGGTAAATGCTATTGCGCCCACGGTTTTCCGTTCACCACTGACGGCCTGGATGTTTGAAGATAATGATAAAGCCAACGCGGTACGCGCAGGGTTTTTAGCACGAGTACCAGTCGGTCGATTAGGCGAGCCTGAAGATCTTGCGGGTCCTTTGTTGTTTCTTGCATCCAAAGCGTCCGATTTTTATACCGGTCATATTCTCTACGCAGACGGTGGATACACGGCGGGGTGATTATCCATGTCTAAAATCACGGTGATTGGTGCCGGGCTGATGGGCCATGGCATTGCATTGGTATTTGCACGCCATGGCCACGAAGTAACCGTTCAGGATCCGGATGAAAATGCCTTGGCGTCTCTGCACGAACGCGTCCAGCAATCTTTACTTGATCTGCAAGTACCTTCTGATGAGATACCCGCGATACTCGAAGGTATAGCCGGTCAAAAAGATCTCGCTAATGCCGTGTCAGAGGCGGAATTTTTATTCGAAGCTGCTCCTGAAAATCTGGCACTAAAACAATCCTTGTTTGTGGAAATTGAACGCGCTGCTCCTGGCTATTGTGTGCTAGCGTCAAACACGTCAGTCATACCCATCACTCAGATCATGAAAGATCTACGCGAACCCGAACGCGCTGTTGGCACGCATTGGTGGAACCCACCGCATCTCATTCCGCTGGTTGAAATCATCCGAACACAATGGACCGGCGATAGCGTCATTGAAAGTACTTTCGACTTACTTGAATCGTGCGGCAAGTCGCCTGTTCGAGTAGAGAAAGATGTACCGGGATTTATCGGAAATCGATTGCAGCACGCACTTTGGCGGGAGGCAATCAGTCTGGTAGAAAAAGGTATTTGCACGGCCGACGCAGTAGATCTTGTCGTGCGGGAAAGTTTCGGTCGTCGACTTGCCGTTTTAGGCCCGCTTGAAAACGCGGACTTGGTTGGAACCGATTTGACACACGCGATACACAAACAGGTACTGCATGATCTGGAACGCTCACCTGCCCCATCCCCCCTACTTGAATCACTGGTTGAAAACGGCAAGCTAGGCATGAAATCCGGAGAAGGATTCAGCAAGTGGGCTACAAACGATGCAAGAAAGACATCAGAAAGAGTGTCTAAACATTTACTCGCGCTGGAAAATATCCTCGATTGAAATGACCACTGGAGAAATCAATGACATCAATATCAAGACGTACTGTACTCAAAGGACTTGGCGCAGTAATAACTGCTCCAGCGATTCTTCGCCATACCAAGGCATACGCTGCCAACCCAAAAATTAAAATCGGGCTGGTCAGCCCTAAGACCGGACCTTTGGCAGGCTTCGCTGAAGCAGATGATTATGTTCTCAAGGGCGTACAGGCGGCCTTCGCTGGCGGTGTTGAAAACAACGGCAAGACATTTGATATCGAAATTATCGCCAAAGACAGCCAATCGAACCCTAATCGTGCAGCGGAAGTCACCGCTGACCTGATCCTCAACGACGAAGTGGATATCATCGTCGCCGCGTCCACTCCCGACACGACAAACCCTGTCGCCGATCAGGCCGAAGTGAATGAAGTGCCATGCATTACAACCGACTGCCCCTGGCAGCCGTACTTTTTTGGTCGCAACGGTAACCCGGCTGAAGGCTTTGAATATACCTACCACTTCTTCTGGGGACTGGAAGACGTCATTGGCAACTTTCTCAACCTGTGGGACGATTCCGGTGTCAGCAAGACAGTTGCCGGAATATTCCCCAACGATGCCGACGGCAACGCATGGGGTGATCCAGAGCTCGGACTACCCAAACCGTTGAAAGCCGCCGGCTATGACTTGATTGATCCGGGCCGTTACCAACCGTTGAATGATGACTTCTCAAGCTATATCTCTGCATTCAAGGACGCAGGCTGTGAAATTGTCACAGGCAATATGATCCCGCCAGACTTTGCCACCTTCTGGGCGCAGGCAGCACAACAAGACTTCAACCCAAAAGTCGTGACCATTGGCAAGGCGCTGCTGTTTCCTTCCGTTATCGAGTCTCTTGGTGATCGTGGAGATGGATTGACGTCCGAAATATGGTGGTCACCCAATCATCCCTTCACATCATCATTGACCAATGAAAGCGCAAAGGCACTGGCTGATGGATTTACTGCCGAAACCGGTCGACCCTGGACGCAGCCGATTGGCTTCAAGCACGCCTTGTTCGAGGTTGTTCGCGATGTGGTATCCCGTGCAGAAGATCTTGAGGACCCGTCAGCAATCGTTTCTGCTATCGCGGGCACAAGTATGTCAACCATCGTAGGCAAGGTTGATTGGTCAAATGGCCCAGTCAAAAACGTCACCAAGACACCGCTGGTCGCAGGTCAGTGGCAAAAACAGGATGACAAGATGGAGCTCGTCATTACTACAAACGGGCAAGCGCCGGAAATCCCGGTCGGCGGAGAATTGAAACTACTGAGCTGACGCGTGACTAAGCTGCTGCAATGCTGTGGGTTGTCGAAATCGTTCGGCAACATCACAGTGGCTGAAGATATTGACTTCTCCATTGCCCGTGGAGAAGCAGTCGGTATCATCGGTCCTAACGGAGCGGGTAAAACGTCGTTGTTCAATTTAATTACCGGAACCTTGCAACCGAATTCCGGATCGATTCGATTCCAACAACAGGATATAACCCGGCTCAATAGTGCTGCACGTTGTCATAGTGGTATCGCCCGATCATTTCAAATCCCACAGCCGTTTTCAGCCATGTCTGTTTATGAAAACGCCTTGGTCGCGGCAACCCACGGCGCGAAACTAGGCACCAGTGAAGCCGAGGATAGAAGCATTGATGCTCTGCGAAAAACAGGGCTGCTGGCTCAAGCAAACTCGGTTGCAGGGTCACTCACCTTGTTGGAGCGTAAACGACTGGAACTTACGCGTGCGCTTGCATCAAATCCAAACCTTTTGTTACTCGATGAAATTGCCGGAGGACTCACCGACAAGGAGTGTCAATCATTGATAGAAACCATTCAGCAGATTCACGCTGAAGGCGTCACCATCATCTGGATCGAACACATTGTTCATGCGCTGATGGCAGTCGTGGATCGTCTGATCGTTCTTGAATTCGGAAAAATCATTGCCGATGGGGAACCTGCGACAGTGATGGCCAGCAAGATTGTTCAAGAAAACTATATGGGTATCTCGGCGGATCTTGAGACACGCGCATTAACCAGCTTTTATGGTGATTTCCAAGCCTTGTTTGGTATCGATATTCGTATTGAAGAAAACGAGATCGTGTCATTTATCGGTGCGAATGGCGCTGGCAAGACAACGGCGATGCGCACGATTACCGGACTTCTGGCGTGTGACGACGAGATGGTGTTTTGGAAGCAGAAACCCATTGGACGCTTGCGCGCTGACCAGATCGCAAAGTTAGGGATAGCTATGGTACCGGAAGGACGACAGCTTTTTCCATCGTTGAGTGTGGAAGAGAACTTGATCATCGGGGCACAAAGCCATCGCAGTGGTTATTGGAATTTGCAAAAAGTCTACGAGTTGTTTCCGGTACTCGGTGAGCGTCGTGATCAAGGTTCAACAACGCTATCTGGCGGACAACAACAAATGGTTGCGATCGGTCGTGCATTGATGGCAAATCCTGACATCATCTTGTTTGATGAAATCAGCCTTGGCCTGGCCCCTATTGTCGTCAACCAGATATACGATGCCTTGCCCGACATCATCAGTCAGGGACTAAGCGCGGTTATCGTTGAACAGGATTTGAATCGTGCATTGAAGATTGCCGATCGATACTACTGTTTATCCGAAGGGCGCGTGACGCTGTCTGGAAGCACCGAGTCAGCCAATCGTGACGACATCAGCTCTGCGTATTTCGGGATATAAGCCATGGTTTGGGTAAATGCAATTATTCAAGGCGTGTTGATAGGCGGTTTGTATGCCCTGTTCGCCGCTGGCCTATCCCTGATTTTTGGTGTGATGCGCCTGGTTAACATTGCCCACGGTGATTTGATCGTGTTGGCCGCTTTTCTTGGGCTGGTGGTGACGTCAACCATGGGTTTACACCCACTCCCCTCCTTGGTGATCGTCATACCGCTAATGGCCCTCTTGGGATATGCCCTGCAGTATGTGTTACTCAACAGAACGATGGGCAATGACATTCTTCCGCCCTTGTTGGTGACGTTTGGTTTATCAGTCATACTGCAAAACGGCTTGCTCGAAGCCTTTAGCGCCGATCCCCAGAAACTCAATGCAGGCTCACTTGAAACTGCGAGTCTTCCGCTGGGATCTCTAAACATCGGTTTGCTACCGTTACTCATGTTTATCGTAGCGGTCTGTGTCATCGCTACCTTACAGTGGATTTTTTATAACACAGCGCTGGGTCGCGCCTTCAGAGCTACATCTGACAATGCAGATATCGCGCAACTGATGGGCCTGAATAAAAAACATGTGTTCAGCATGGCGATGGCGCTGTCATTGGCGGTGGTCGCTATCGCCGGGATTTTCTTAGGGGTCCGAACCTCATTTGATCCTGCTGGCGGCCCCGCCCGACTGATCTTTGGGTTTGAGGCGGTCATTATTGGTGGCCTCGGCAATCTATGGGGAACATTGATTGGCGGTGTCATTCTTGGCGTCGCTCAAGGTATTGGCGCGCAAATCCATCCGGGTTGGCAGCAGCTTGCAGGGCACTGCGCTTTTCTTCTTGTGCTTGCGGTTCGCCCGACCGGTCTTTTCCCGAGGGTGTCACATTGAATCCGACAATAACTCGCAATTCCGTTAGCAGTAATATTTTCACGTGGGTAGTCGCGTGCACGCTGATTGTTCTCGCCACTGCACCCTTATGGGCTGGACGCTCCGATTTGCGCTTTTTAAGCGAGGTATTTTTATATCTCGGACTGGCCTACCTTTGGAATTTGCTGGCAGGTTACGCAGGTTTGGTGTCAGTAGGACAACAAGCGTATGTAGGATTTGGCGGTTACCTGCTGTTTGCTCTAGCGATGAACATTGGGATTACCCCCATCGCGCTATTACCCGTTGTTGGGCTTGCCGGAATGTTAATAGCCATACCCATAGCAACCCTGATATTCAGGCTACACGGCGCTTATTTTGCGATTGGCACATGGGTAATCGCAGAAGTCTTTCGTCTGTCTGCAGCACAGGTCAGTTCTCTTGGGGGCGGCTCTGGTACAAGTCTACCGGTCAGCGTGGTTAAAACCATCGCCTCGAGTCGATCGGATCGAGAAAGCTTCAGCTACTGGGCAGCGCTTGCCGTATTGGTTTTGATTATCGGTTTGGTGTTTTTGTTTCTGCGCTCCCGAACCGGACTGGCGATGACGGCTATCAGAGATAATGAATTGGCATCAGAATCACTTGGAATCAATATCTGGCGTACCAAATTCATTGTTTATGTGACAACCGCCGGGCTCACCGCAATGCTAGGCGCTTTGATCTTCATGCAAAAACTGCGTATCAGCCCCGACGCGGCATTCAGT
>CAYULV010000193.1:0-7589 GCA_964445655.1 uncultured Granulosicoccaceae bacterium
TTTCAGTTCCCGGTTATCTACGACACCATGTCGGTGGCGGACAATCTAGCGTTTCCGTTGTTGAATCGCGGTGTGGCGAAAAATGAAGTCAAGGAACGCGTGGCAAAGATGCTGGACACCTTGGAATTGACAGACAAGGCAAAGCGTCGGGCTCACGGCCTGACCGCGGATGAAAAGCAAAAGATTTCTCTGGGTCGTGGCTTGGTACGCTACGACGTCAACGCCATTCTCTTTGATGAGCCCTTGACGGTTATCGACCCGCATATGAAGTGGCAGTTACGCACCAAGCTTAAAGAGCTGCACGAGCAGTTCAGCCATACGATGATCTATGTCACTCATGATCAAACCGAAGCACTCACCTTTGCTGATAAGGTTGTGGTCATGTACGAAGGTGAAGTGGTGCAGATTGGTACCCCTGAAGAACTTTTCGACGAACCGGCGCATACTTTCGTTGGTTATTTTATTGGTTCGCCTGGCATGAATATTTTGCCTGGCACTGTGGATGGCAATACAGTATCAGTGGCTGGTAAGTCATTGGAGCTGGCGCAGGCCTATCCGCTCATGAACGGTAAGGTAGAAGTCGGCATTCGCCCGGAGTTCATCAAGCTTGCTCGTCGTGACGAAGCCAGTGATGCTGGTATGCCGATGGATATCCGAGTTGTTGAGAATGTCGGTCGGCACAAGATAGTCCGCGGTACGATCAACGGTGAGGCTATTGATGCAGTCCTTGATGAGGGTGATTCCGTGCCAAGTGAACCCTATGCCGTGTTCGATACCAGCCGTGTCAATGTGTATGAGGATTCCCATCTGGTGAGGGCTGGCGCGTGATCGACAAACCCTTTGACAATCGCGCATGGTTTTTCGTGTTGCCGGTTTTTGTACTCGTCGCCATCAGCGCCATTATCCCGTTGATGACGGTGGTGAATTATTCGGTGCAGGATACCTTTGGCAATAACCAGTTCTTTTGGGTGGGTACCGAATGGTACGAGGAGCTACTGAGCTCCAGCCGCTTTCATGATGCGTTACTTAGAAATCTATTGTTTTCCGGAATCATACTGGCGATCGAAATTCCGCTCGGTATTGCCATTGCCTTGTCGATGCCGAAAAAAGGTTTTTGGGTGCCTGTGTGTCTTATTCTGATGGCCTTGCCACTGCTGATTCCATGGAATGTGGTCGGTACTATCTGGCAGGTTTTTGGACGTGCTGATATCGGCTTGATGGGCGCAGCCTTGGCCAAACTCGGCATTCCTTATAACTATGCAACAAAGCCATTCGATGCCTGGGTAACGATTATCATCATGGATGTATGGCACTGGACCAGTCTTGTTGTACTGCTGTGTTATTCCGGTTTGGTTGCTATCCCTGAAGCTTACTATCAGGCCGCACGCATCGATGGTGCGTCACGCTGGAAAGTCTTTCGTTTTATTCAGCTGCCGAAAATGAAACGTGTGCTGTTGATTGCTGTGTTGCTGCGTTTTATGGATAGTTTCATGATCTATACCGAGCCGTTTGTTCTAACCGGTGGTGGTCCAGGCAACTCAACCACATTTATGTCCATAGATCTCGTCAAGATGGCCATTGGTCAGTTTGACCTCGGGCCAGCGGCTGCCATGTCCATCGTGTACTTCCTGATCATTCTCCTGCTGTCATGGGTGTTCTATACCGTCATGGAAAATTACGGTAAAGACGCGCACGAGAAGGGGTCCTGAGCATGAGTAACGTCAAGCAAAGTCGCTTGCGCGGTTGGGTGCCGACGCTCTACATCATTTTTTTGATGTTACCGATCTATTGGCTCATCAATATGAGCTTCAAGACGAATCAGGAAATACTTTCGACGTTCACCTTTTTTCCAGACAATCCGACGCTGAGAAATTACCGCGTCATTCTGACCGATCCGTCCTGGTACAACGGCTATATCAATTCGATCATCTATGTACTGATCAATATGGTGATCTCGGTCAGTGTCGCCTTGCCAGCGGCCTATGCTTTTAGCCGCTATCGTTTTCTTGGCGACAAGCATATGTTCTTCTGGTTGTTGACGAATCGAATGGCGCCGCCGGCGGTATTTGCATTGCCGTTCTTTCAGTTGTATTCGGCGTTTGGTCTGTTTGACACGCACTTCGCCGTAGCGCTCGCGCATTGTCTGTTCAATGTGCCGCTTGCCGTATGGATTCTCGAAGGCTTCATGTCGGGAGTACCGAGAGAAATTGATGAAACAGCCTATATCGATGGTTATTCCTTCCCACGTTTCTTCGTGCGTATCTTCATGCCGCTGATTGGTTCCGGAATTGGCGTGGCAGCGTTTTTCTGCTTCATGTTCAGCTGGGTGGAATTGCTGCTTGCACGTACCTTGACGGCAACCACCGCCAAACCGATAACCGCGACCATGACGCGGACCGTGTCGGCCTCCGGTCTCGATTGGGGTGTGCTGGCGGCCGCTGGCGTGCTGACCATTATTCCGGGTGCCTTGGTGATCTATTTTGTGCGTAACTACATTGCCAAGGGCTTTGCCCTCGGGCGGGTGTAGGAGAACGCGGATGAACACAGTCAACAGCCGCACCAACGTTAGCAACGGCAATAGCAATAGCAATGCAAGCGATCAACAACATCCTGTTTTGAAATCATCAGGGCGCAAATCCAATGCCAAGCGAGTCAGCACTATCCTCATTGCTACGGTGCTGGTGCTGGCGATTGCGGCGTATTGGTATGTCAGCAGTAATGATGATGTGACCCTGGCCTGGATGGCGTGGACCAAGGTCACTGCAATCTTTTTTATTACCATCGTGTGTCTGTTGTTGGCGATGGCTGTATGGGAGGCTTTCAGTCCAGGTGGTAATCCGCGGGTTGGGATCCTCCGTTTCGAGACTACCCGAGGCGACAGACTGTTCTTGTCGCTACTTGGCAGTGCCTTTATCCATCTTGGCTGGCTGGCCTTTGTCAGTACAGACTTATGGAAAGCCTTGGGCGTATCTGTCTTGTATGCGATTGTGGTATTTCTGGTGGTCTAATCTGGTTTTCGCTGAAGCTTAGTTGTAAATTTCAGCAAGTTGTAGTTCCAGTTGTAAAGTCGACGTGCATAAAAATCCATAAGGGGGAAACACATGCGTCAATTCAAAAAAGCCGGCACCGCGGTTGCGGTCGCCTTTTTATTGGGGGGTACCCAGGTAGCACAAGCCGATATGGCTGCTGCCGAGAGCTTTCTCGCTGACGAGATAGCGGGTTTGTCCGCGATCAGCGAAGATGAACAAAAAGCCGAGATGCAATGGTTTATCGATGCGGCCAAGCCATTTGCTGGCATGGATATCAAGGTTGTATCAGAGACCATTACGACTCACGAATATGAGTCCAAGGTTCTGGCGCCAGCCTTTACCGCCATCACCGGTATCAACGTTACGCATGATCTGATCGGTGAAGGTGATGTAGTTGAGAAGCTACAGACACAAATGCAGTCAGGCGAAAATATTTATGACGCCTACATCAATGATTCCGATCTTATCGGTACTCACTGGCGTTATCAGCAAGCACGTAACCTGACTGATTGGATGGCTGGTGAAGGTGCTGATGTCACGCTACCTACGCTTGATGTAGAAGACTTCGTCGGCATTGAGTTCACGACAGGTCCTGATGGCAAGATATACCAACTACCGGATCAGCAGTTCGCTAATTTGTATTGGTTCCGCTATGACTGGTTCTCTGATGACCAGAACAAAGCCGACTTCAAAGAGAAGTACGGTTATGACCTGGGCGTGCCAGTCAACTGGTCTGCCTATGAAGATATTGCAGAGTTCTTCACCGGTCGCGAGATCGATGGTCAAACAGTTTATGGTCACATGGACTACGGCAAGAAAGACCCGTCACTCGGTTGGCGTTTTACCGATGCATGGTTATCCATGGCCGGGAACGGCGACAAGGGTGAGCCGAATGGACTGCCTGTTGATGAATGGGGTATTCGCGTCAACGAAAACAGTCAGCCAGTTGGTTCTTGCGTGGCACGTGGTGGTGATACCAATGGTCCAGCCGCGGTTTACTCCATCGCCAAGTACATTGATTGGCTGAACAAGTACGCACCACCAGAAGCTGCCGGTATGGTATTCGGTGAAGCGGGTCCTGTACCTGCCCAAGGTGCGATTGCCCAGCAGATGTTCTGGTACACCGCCTTTACTGCCGATATGGTCAAAGAAGGTATCCCGGTTGTCGATGGTGACGGTAATCCGAAATGGCGTATGGCCCCTAGTCCGCATGGCGCATATTGGGAAGAAGGTCAGAAGCTCGGCTATCAGGATGCAGGCTCATGGACTCTGATGAAGTCAACGCCAGTCGATCGTGCCAAGGCAGCTTGGTTATACGCACAGTTCGTCGTGTCCAAGACGGTTGATCTGAAGAAGGCACACACGGGTCTTACCTTCATTCGTGAAAGTACGATTCAGCATGAAAGCTTCACCGAGCGTGCCCCGAAGCTCGGTGGTCTGATCGAGTTCTATCGTTCACCTGCTCGCGTTCAATGGTCACCAACAGGTACCAACGTTCCTGACTATCCGAAGCTTGCACAGCTTTGGTGGCAGAACATCGGTGATGCTTCATCAGGTGCTAAAAGTCCTCAGGAAGCCATGGATGCTCTGTGCGCAGCACAGGAAAAAGTCCTTGCACGTCTCGAACGTGCTGGTGTTCAAGGTGATCTCGGTCCGGTACTCAATGAAGAGCAGGATCCGGAGTATTGGCTGAGTCAGCCAGGTGCGCCGAAGGCCAAGCTTGAAAATGAAAAGCCGACACCTGAGACCATCGACTACGACGAGCTCGTCAAGAGTTGGACGCAGTAAGTGGTCATTACGATTGATCGGCAATCATTCATGTCACACAAACTTGTTTATCATATTCAAGAGCTATTATTGTGACTGATCAGTTACCGAACTTGATCGTAAACAGGTAGTACCAGGAGCCGGCCATGTGCCGGCTCCTTTTTCGAGAGGAAGGGCATATGAGCGACATAAACAGCACGGATCCATCCACCTATGA
Organism: uncultured Granulosicoccaceae bacterium; assembly: GCA_964445655.1. Classification (GTDB taxonomy): domain Bacteria; phylum Pseudomonadota; class Gammaproteobacteria; order Granulosicoccales; family Granulosicoccaceae; genus Granulosicoccus. The sequence continues at coordinate 5,014 of CAYULV010000193.1, forward strand.
CATCGTGGTCATTGGTGGCGGTATCAACGGCGCAGGTATCGCGCGCGATGCGGCTGGCCGTGGCTTGAAGGTGCTGCTGTGCGAAAAGGATGATCTGGCGCAACACACATCCTCTTCCAGTACAAAGCTCATACACGGTGGTCTGCGTTATCTCGAGCACTACGACTTCATGTTGGTGCGCCATGCTTTGATCGAGCGTGAAGTGTTGTTGCGTGCAGCGCCACATATTATCTGGCCGTTACGATTTATCCTGCCGCACCATAAAGAGCTGCGTCCACGATGGTTGATTCGTATGGGGCTTTTTTTGTACGACAATCTAGGCGGCCGCAAGTTGTTACCGTCGTCCAACGGGGTCAAGCTGACTGAACATGTTGCCGGAGGTGCTCTTAAGAAAGAATTCGCAAGTGGCTTTGAATATTCCGACTGCTGGGTTCAGGATGCGCGACTGGTTGTGCTTAATGTGATGGATGCTGCGGCACGTGGTTGCGAAGTTTGCGTGCGTACCAAGTGCACCGATATTATCCGTGGCGATGGCACCTGGACTGTTAATTTGCATGATCAGGTCAACGATGAGCGACGCTCTGTAACCGCTCGTTCTATCGTCAATGCCTCAGGGCCATGGGTAGACAAAACGCTCGATCTCGATGAAGAGCATGATTCAACCTACGACGTAAGATTGGTCAAGGGTAGCCACATCGTGGTACCAAAGATGTTTGATCATCCGTATACCTATATTTTCCAGAACGCGGATAACCGAATCATTTTCGCCATTCCTTACGAAGAAAATTACACACTGCTGGGCACCACTGATGTCGAAATAACCGTAGAGCCTGGCACAGAAGAAATTGAAGAAAAGGAAATCAAGTACATTTGCGATGCTGCCAACGAATACTTTACGACGCCGGTAAAACCTGAGGATGTAAGCTGGACCTACACCGGTGTGCGGCCGTTGTATGACGATGCCTCGGCCAATGCATCAAAGGTCACACGTGATTACAAGCTTGATCTCGATACGCGAAAAGGTGCGCCAGTATTGTCTGTGTACGGGGGCAAGATCACGACCTTTCGCAAACTCTCAGAGCAGGCGGTTGATATGTTGCAGCCCGAGCTGAAGTTCACAGCGGGTCCATGGACCGCGCCGGTACCACTTCCGGGCGGTGATATTCCTGATGCGAATTTCGACGGTTTTCTCGACGACTGTCGCAAGCGCTATGCGTGGATGGATGATGAATTACTACGCGACTATGCACGCAACTACGGGACTCGTATTGAGCAGTTGGTCGGAGATGCTGATTCCATGCAAACCCTCGGTCATCATTTTGGTGGGCCTTTGTATCAGGCCGAAGTCGACTACCTGATAGCGCACGAATTCGTCCACAAGGCTGATGATATTCTGTGGCGGCGCAGCAAAAAAGGTCTGCATGTCCCCGAAGGTACCGAAGCTGCCTTGCAGCAATGGCTGGACATACACTACATTGCTGATCATGCCAGTGGTGGGCTCAGGCGCGTATCCTGAGCCTCTATCACACGATTCGCTTACGACCAAACAAGGAACAACTATGCGTTACCTCCACACCATGGTTCGAGTGCAAGATATCGATGCCAGCCTGAACTTCTATTGCAATCTGATGGGCATGAAAGAGGTTCGCCGCGTAGACAACGAAAAAGGCCGATTCACACTGATCTTCCTTGCGGCTGATGAAGACGAAGCAGCCGCTACCGAGACCAAAGCCCCGCTTATCGAGCTGACTTACAACTGGCCTGAGGAAGGGAAGCCAGGTGAAGAATATGACGGTGGTCGAAATTTTGGCCATCTGGCGTATGTTGTGGATGATATCTACGCGCTGTGCCAGAAGCTTCAGGATAACGGTGTGGTTATCAACCGTCCGCCGCGAGATGGTCATATGGCTTTTGTCCGTTCACCTGATGGAATCTCGTTTGAATTACTGCAAAAAGGTGATTCAAAAGCTCCAGCCGAACCGTGGGCTAGTATGGAGAACACCGGCAGCTGGTGAAGCCAACAGCCATTGTTGGCGCAGCTTGATAAGACCGAAGCATAGTCCGAGAACTATTTCTCGGTGATAGGGACTAACCGCAACAGGTTTAGCGCTTGCTCTGTTCGGTGCATAATGCAATAAATCGCAGATCAGAGAACTTGCCTGTGTTCATAAGCGGAGTTTATGAACCATTTTGGTGCGGCTGCACTTTTTTCTTGCGTCTCAGGTGAGCCAAATCCAAGTCCTGCTCGTATTATTTTCCGCGTCGATCTATCGGAAGCGCTCTATTTTCGTTTTCCGACGTGGGTTCAATCAACAATTCAATCAATTCAGGTAAGAAAATATGACTTCGCACGATCGCAAACTTCTTTCATCTGCCGTAGTTTTGTCCCTGGTGGGCGGTTTTTCCGTCATCGCCATGGCCGCGAGTGAACCGGTTTCGGATGACGTCGTCGCGGAGCAACGCAAAGCGCTCGCCGCGGCAACCGATGGCGTTGGTTTTGGTCCACAGTCGCCCCGCGATATCGATTCCGCTGCCGGAACCAACAAGCGTGCTTTTGAAGCAGCACCGGCTTACAC
>CAYULV010000194.1:0-2843 GCA_964445655.1 uncultured Granulosicoccaceae bacterium
TCCGCGAAAAGGCACAGGAAAAGGTTTTTTCCGAGCTGGGACGCTGGCGCCCACTCAAAGATGCGCGTAAGGATGTGATCATTGGTGTTGGCGGTTGCGTTGCGAGTCAGGAAGGCGAAATGATCAATGCGCGTGCGCCATTTGTGGATGTCGTGTTTGGTCCGCAAACCTTGCATCGCCTGCCGGAGCTTGTCAGCCAAAGCCAAGCGCAGAAAGCGTCAGTGGTGGATATCAGCTTTCCGGAAATCGAAAAATTTGATGCCTTGCCGGAGCCAAAAGCCGACGGCCCATGTGCTTTCGTATCGATCATAGAAGGTTGCAGCAAGTACTGTAGTTTCTGCGTTGTGCCGTACACGCGCGGCGAAGAGATAAGCCGACCACTGGATGATGTGCTTGCCGAAGTCATGTCCTTGAGCGAACAAGGTGTCCGCGAGATTCACCTTCTGGGACAAAACGTCAATGCTTATCGTGGTCCCATGCATGAAGGGGGCACTGCCGACCTTGCCTTGTTGATCCGTTACGTGGCAGCGGTCGAAGGCGTCGAGCGTATTCGTTTCACGACATCGCATCCGGTTGAATTCAGCGATTCATTAATTGACGCCTACGCGACGGTTCCTGAACTTGTCAGCTTTTTGCATCTACCGGTACAAAGTGGTTCAGATAGAGTTCTGGCTGCGATGAAGCGTGGCCATACTGCAATTGAATACAAATCCAAGATCAGAAAGTTGATGGCAGCCAGACCTGATCTGACCTTGTCATCAGACTTTATCGTGGGTTTCCCCGGAGAAACCGATGCGGATTTCGCCGCGACCATGGATCTTATTCGCACGATCGGTTTTGATCACTCTTTCAGCTTTATTTTCAGTGCGCGTCCAGGTACGCCAGCGGCGAGTCTTGCGGATGACACACCCATGTCGGTCAAAAAGGAACGGCTTGCGGCGCTGCAAGCACTGATCACGGAACAAGCTGCGAAGATCAGCGCCTCCATGGTGGGTAGTACGCAGCGGGTGCTGGTTGATCGACCTGCTCGCAAGAATCCAAATGAGATCAGTGGGCGTACCGAGAACAACAGGGTAGTCAATTTTGCCGGGGACAAAGCCTTGATCGGGCAGTTTGCTGAGGTACTAATCACAGAAGCGTTGCCAAACTCGCTTCGCGGTGAGTTGGCCCAGGCTTTGCCAGCAACATCAGATGCCAGTCACCAGGCTATTGCATGTCACGACTAGAATTTCGTTTAAGCCCGCCGGACAATCAACGTCTGGCTGAGCTCTGCGGTCAGTTTGATGAGCATCTGAAACAAATTGAAGAACGCCTTTCGGTACAGATCAGCAATCGCGGTGATCACTTTACTGTTGCGGGTTCGGCCTCAGCCGCCAACAGTGCAGAAGCTGTTATCAACCATTTGTATGCACTGACCGAAAGCAACAAATTGCTTCCGGAACAAGTTCATCTCTCACTACAGGAATCGGGATTGAAAGCCATGCAGGAAGCGACGCCGGTAGCGTCCGACAAAACCATCATCAAGACGCGACGAGCCACCATCCAATGTCGCGGACCTCGTCAGCATGCCTATGTCAGCAGTATCAAGGAGCGCGATCTGACATTTGGTATCGGGCCGGCGGGGACCGGAAAAACATTTCTAGCGGTTGCCGCAGCCGTCGAAGCCCTTGAGGCCGATCAAGTGCAGCGACTCGTTCTGGTTCGACCAGCGGTTGAAGCTGGTGAACGACTCGGTTTTCTGCCGGGTGACATGATGCAAAAGGTGGATCCCTACCTACGCCCGATCTACGATGCCTTATATGAGTTTCTGGGTGTCGAGCGTGTGGGCAAGCTGGTGGAACGCAACGTTATAGAGATTGCGCCGCTTGCGTATATGCGCGGGCGGACCTTGAACCATTCCTGTGTGATCATGGATGAAGCGCAGAACACGACAGTGGAACAGATGAAGATGTTCCTGACCCGGATCGGTTTTGGTTCCAAGGCCATTGTCACCGGTGATGTCTCGCAGGTCGATTTACCGCGGCATCAACTTTCCGGCCTGAAACATGTACAAACCGTTCTGGAAGGTGTCGAAGGACTGGGTTTTTGTCACTTTACGGCGTCTGATGTTGTCAGACATCCATTGGTGCAACGCATCGTTGCGGCTTACGACGCAGTCGAAGAAAACGACTGAAGCCGTTGATGTTGACCCTGGAGTTGCAACGTGACGAAGCCTTGTCTGATGCGCAGGCAAAGACTTGCCCGGATGCTGCCTTTTTCGAACTCTGGTGCCAGCGAACTGTCGACTATCTACGTCAGACCAGCGAATTGCTGGTGGCTGATCGACTTGAGATTTCACTGCTGTTGACGACACCGGATGCCATTCGATTGCTAAACCGAGATTATCGGACCAGAGATTCGGCCACCAATGTGTTGAGTTTCCCATCCGGTTTACCTGTGTTGGATGTACTGGACGAAGATTCGTCGAACAGTGGCAGTAGCTTGCAGGCGCTCGGGGATCTCGTTTTCTGTGCTGAAGTCGTGCAAACCGAGGCGCAGGTGCAGGACAAGGCCCTGTTGGATCATTGGGCGCACTTGACGGTGCACGGCGTTTTACATCTGGCGGGTCTTGATCATGAAAATGACCGGGAAGCTGCCGCCATGGAGGCTGCCGAAATTCGAATACTTTCGAATTCAGGCGTGGAGAACCCTTATTAGGCACTCTATACTGTTCTTATGACGGATGACTCAGCTGAAGGCGGCAGTAGTCGCTCCCTCATGGACCGACTGGTCCATGCCATGGGGGGTGAACCACGGGACCGCGAAGAATTGCTGGAACTGTTGCGTGACGCTCAGGCACGCAA
>CAYULV010000194.1:2943-7577 GCA_964445655.1 uncultured Granulosicoccaceae bacterium
GAGATCGATGACGAGCACGACACTGAGGATGGTGTTGATATTCGCGATCACGGTGATGGTAATTACTCGGTGCGTGCATTGACGCCAATCGATGAATTTAATGAAGCGTTAGGCACACAACTGAGTGAAGAGGGATTCGACACGATAGGTGGGCTGGTCATGCAGCACATCGGACACATGCCAAAGACGGGTGAGAAGGCCGAAATCGAAGGCTGTCATTTCCGCGTTCTGTCAGCTGACTCGCGCCGCTTGCACTTGTTGCAAGTCACACTGCCGAGCGAAAATTAAACGTCGTGCTTGCGCGAGGGTTGGTATTGCTGGCGGGCCTTGCCTTGCCATTTTCCTTTGCACCGACTGAGTGGTGGCTTATTGCGCCCTTGTCGATCGGCTTGTTTTACTACCTGTTACAAGAGCAAACCCCACGCGAGTGTTTGATCCGCGGCGCCTTGTTTGGTCTTGCCTACTTTGGTATTGGCGTGCACTGGGTGTATCACAGCTTGCATTTGTTCGGTGCCGCCATCGCGCCACTGGCGGTCTTGCTTACAATGGTATTCGTGATGGTCATGGCGGTTTTTCCGAGCCTGACCGCTTGGTTTTGGGCGCGCTGGCGTCAGCCTTCGTCTCAGTCTTCTTCATCCTCTCTGATACGCAATGCTTTACTGTTTACCGCCTTGTGGGTGATAGCCGAATTGCTTCGCGGCAAGATCATGGGAGGATTTCCCTGGATACTGGTCGGCTATAGCCAAACCGCTGGCCCCTTGGGATCATTCGCCCCATGGATAGGTGTCTATGGCTTGAGCGCCTGTGTGGTGTTGTTCGCCGCGTTAACAGTTTGTGTCGTGTTGAATCGAGGCGTCAAGCAATTTCTGGTCGCTGGTGCGATGATCATTGTTGTGCTTGTGGCTGCGTTGGCTAATCGTATCGAAGTGTCAACGCCTGTCGGTGATCCGCTGGCCGTACGTCTGGTTCAGGCCAATATCCCGCAGGAATTGAAATTCAGCCAGGAGCGGCTGAATAATTCGTTGCGTCAGTATGCCTCGTTGACGCAGCAAAACCTGGGTAGCCACTTTGACAATGGTGGTCTGGTTATATGGCCGGAGACTGCCATACCGACTTTCTTTGATGTAGTTGATGATTACTTCGAGCCGTTTACAACTGCGTTGTCAGCGCGTGGTATTGAAGTGTTATCGGGTGGCTTTTATCGGGAAGGGGACAGTACTTACAACAGTGTGCGTCAACTCGGTGGTGAAAAGGCCTTGTATCAAAAACGCCATCTGGTGCCATTCGGAGAATTTATGCCGATGCGCTTTCTTCTCGACTTTGCCGCAGCGTTTATCCAGATTCCAATGTCAGATTTATCGCCAGGAACTGGGCCGCACGTGCCGTTAACGTTGCGTGGTGTCGAGGTTGGCGTATCCATCTGTTACGAAGATGTTTATGGGGAGGAGATGCGCGCCTTGTTGCCAACCTCAACCATGCTGGTCAATGTCTCCAATGATGCTTGGTTCGGACCCACGGCGGCACCGCATCAGCACGAGCAAAAAGCGCGTATGCGGGCTCGTGAATTTGCCCGGCCGCTGGTTCGAGTAACCAACACGGGGGTGTCGTCCTCGATCAACCATCTTGGTCAGGTCGAGGGCCGCATTGCCCACGATACCCAAGGGATTCTTGATGTGACAGTGCAACCTCGTGAAGGTATGACCCTCTATGCAAAAACGGGCAATTGGCCGGTTTTTCTGTGGGCTCTTGCCGTGTTGCTGGTGGTAATTCTACAGAGACGCTTTACTTTCACGCGGTAGTCAAATATTCTTTGCAGCACGACGCAAGCTTGTTGGGAGAGACCGATTTCGAACTTAAGTGTTCGAATCGGCGCCGAAGGCGCAACAGCCCGTAAACGCTCAGGCAAAAGGACCATCACAGCTAGTCGACTCTGGAGAGTGGTAGCCACGCTACCCGCCCAAGGGGAAAGAGTGCATTGCATGACTGCACTCCAATCTCTCAGGTTCCCGGACAGAGGGGCATTGGTGCAATTTGCATCGAGTGCCACTGACGGAGCCTTAAAATAATGAGTAAACACACACCACTACATGCGGCGCATGTTGACGCTGGCGGAAAGATGGTTGATTTTGCCGGCTATTCGCTGCCGGTTCATTATGGATCCCTGGTAAACGAGCATCACGCCGTGCGGCGCTCTGCGGGTGTATTCGATGTGTCACATATGACCATTGTCGATATATCGGGTAGCGATGCGATGCCATGGTTGCGCAAGCTGCTCACTAATGACGTGAAGAAACTCGAGCAGGGAAAAGCCCTGTACAGCTGTCTATGCAATGAACAGGGTGGCGTCATCGATGATCTGATTGTGTATTGCATGGGCGACAACGACTATCGCCTGATCGTTAATGCGGCGACAAGAGAAAAGGATCTAGCCTGGTTTGAAAAGCATTGTTCCGGTGACATAGAGATCGATGTCCTGGACAATCTCGCTTTGCTTGCCGTGCAAGGGCCCAAGGCTGTGGATACCGCAGCGTCGGTCTTGAATGCGCGAGATCTCAATGGCGATGCGGTCAAGGCCTTGAAACGTTTTAGCGCCTGGCGCTCCGATGACTGGTTCATTGCCCGTACCGGCTATACCGGCGAAGACGGGCTTGAAATTGCACTGCCAGAGTCGGACGCCACTGATTTCTGGCAGGCCTTGGTTGATGCCGGTGTCACGCCTGCAGGGCTGGGTGCACGTGACACCTTACGTCTTGAAGCTGGAATGAGCTTGTATGGGAATGATCTCGATGAAGACCATACACCGGCTGAATCGGGTATTGCCTGGACCATTGACCTTGGTGATGAATCGCGAGACTTTATCGGGCGTGAAACACTCGAAGATCACAAACTCTTTGGTGGTCGCTCCGTCATGCTGGGTCTGACGCTGGATGGTCGTGGTGTGTTGAGGCAAGGTCAAAAGGTTGAACGTGTTGGCCAGGAGATTGGCACGATTACTTCTGGCACATTCAGTCCGACTTTGCAGAAGACTATCGCATTGGCCCGTGTTGACAAGCGATTCGAGGGTGGCTGTGATGTCATTATTCGCGACAAGCTGCACGCCGCGCATGTGGTCAGCGTGCCTTTTCTAAATCAAGATTCTTGAAATAACTTTTTATCTTTTACTGATCGAGGACTGAAAGCATGGAAACTCCGGGTGATCTCAAATTTGCCGCCTCTCACGAGTGGGTACGTCTGAACGATGACGGAACGATAACGGTTGGTATCAGCAATCACGCGCAAGGTCAGCTCGGTGATCTCGTGTTTGTTGAAACCCCCGAGATTGATCACAATTGTGATGCTGAAGAGGGCATTGCCGTAGTCGAATCGGTCAAGGCAGCGTCGGATATCTATGCGCCTGTCGCCGGCAAGGTGATCGATACCAACGGTGAGCTTGGCGACAATCCGGAGCTGGTTAACAGTGACCCTTATGGCGAGGGCTGGATCTTCAAATTGCAACCCAACGATGCCAGTGATATCGAAGCATTGATGGACCCTGACGCCTACGAAGCCTTTGCCGACGCTGGCGAGTAAAAAATAATTATATAACGAGTGACAAACGAGTAGAAAATAATGACGGGACAAGACCTGTTAAGCGAATTTGTAGCCCGCCATATCGGCCCGCGAGCGACTGACGTCAGTCGCATGCTCGATACACTGGGCGTGTCGTCGGTTGATGAGCTCATTGACAAGGTCATACCCGAGGGTATTCGTCTTCGCGATGAGCTTGCGCTTGATACGGGCCTGAGTGAGGCAGCTGCGCTGGCAGAGATTCGTGAAATCGCCTCGATGAACGAGGTCAAACGAAGTGCGCTAGGGCAGGGGTATAACGATTGTTATCTACCCAGTGTCATTGCGCGCAATGTCTTCGAGAACCCGGCCTGGTATACCGCGTATACGCCGTATCAGCCTGAGATTGCACAGGGACGTCTCGAGGTTCTGTTCAATTTTCAGACGCTGATTACGGAGTTGACGGCGCTGCCAATGGCCAATGCGTCACTGCTTGATGAAGCAACTGCGGCGGCGGAAGCCATGGCAATGGCACATCGCGCACTGCGCGGCAAGCGTTCCATCATGTTGCTTGCTGATGATTGTCACCAGCAATCCATTGATGTCATCAAAACACGCGCTGAACCGTTGGAACTTGATGTGCGTGTTGTTGCGATTGATTCGATACCCGCAATACTCAATGAAGAAGGGGCGGATGTTTTCGCTGTTCTGATTCAGTACCCGGGCAGTTTCGGAGAAGTGCATGACGCTGCATCCATCGCGGCGGCGGCTAAAGCATCGGGTGCCATGACGATTGTCGCTGCCGACCTTCTCAGCCTGACCGTACTGGCTCCACCGGGTGACTGGGGCGCTGATGTCGTGGTGGGCAGTGCGCAACGATTTGGTGTGCCAATGGGTTTTGGTGGGCCGCATGCAGCTTTCATGGCAACCACCGACAAGCACAAGCGCAGTCTGCCAGGACGACTTGTCGGCCAGTCATTGACGGCCGATGGAAAACCGGCCTATCGACTTGCCTTGCAAACGCGTGAGCAACACATCAGACGAGAGAAGGCAACATCCAACATTTGTACGGCACAGGCACTGCTCGC
>CAYULV010000195.1:0-7563 GCA_964445655.1 uncultured Granulosicoccaceae bacterium
CATCGTCCACATCCACATCAACCGTGGTGTGCCCAACGCGTGGTGTGTTGTCTATTGTGACAAGACAGGAGTTGTCGGTGTAGAGCGCCACTGAGATCTCTGCGTCGCCGACGGTGACAGTCGCCTGTGATATCGACGTGGCCAGCAAGGACAGGATGCCCGCTATGGTCGCGGTGATAATGCAATACGTTCGTCTCTCCGCTGTTTGCTTGAAGTTTGTTTTGGAGGTAACCATCGTCGGTCGTCAGTTCAATGGAATGCAGTTGTTGCTTTTATCGTTCTGATAAAGTGCGGAGGCGTCCGCATAGCGTGCCTCGATTCTTCTTATATGAGTCTGAAAAGACTCACGAGTTTCATTGTCGAGTTCGTCAGCCAATGAAGTGACCAATGCCTTGACCGAATAACTGTCCCAGAATTCGTTCTGTTGCTGGTAACCACCGGGCTCGAGACCAAATACGGCCTTGAGAATTTTCAGGTCATGCGGGATCGCAAAGGAGTCGCGCGAATCTTCATGGCTGAAGAAATAGAAGAAATTGTCAAAGCCACCCCAGGTAATCGCAGACAGACAAAGGCTACAGGGCTCATGTGTCGATAGGAAGATAAGTTCAGTAGGGGCCATGCGAAATTTTACCGGGAGCTCGTAGTAGCGCTTCAGCAAGTGCATCTCCCCATGATGTAAGGGACTCTCGATTTCGTTGTTGGTTTCAGCCAGATAGGTGGAAAGATCGGATTTTTTCAATAATGCGGCACCAAAGATCTTGTTGCCACGCCTGACTGCCGCTTCTGTCATTGGCAGAATATCGTGCTCAATGGCATCCAGCATGCGGGTGATGAGATCGTGGTTTATGTCGATCCGGGGCATCATCTTTCTGGCTTTGCTATGTCAGTAAGCTCGTAGCCTACCGTACTCATGCCCCAAGGTCTCTGCCCAACGTCGATTTTAGCGAGCCAAGCCAGCCTGGATGCTCAGAATACGGTACTGATTCTCCAAACCCCCATACCGGGCCGGGCCAATTCGGATCACTCTCGTCGCGGGCAATCACATGGCAGTGGAGCTGGCTCACGACGTTTCCGAGCATCGCGACATTGATACTGCGACATTTGGTTAGGTCCTGTAGACACGTGGCCACCTGATTGACCTGATCCATGAAGGCGTGTTGCGACGTAGTGGGCAACTGATGCAATTCCGTGATTTCGTCGTTGACCGGAATCAGGATGATCCAGGGCCAGCGGGAATCGTTCATCAACCGTATATGGCAATGCTCGGTTTGCACAACCGGGAGAGTGTCTTTTGATAGTTGAGGGTGCACAGGTAGGATAATATGTTGTTTGACTGTTCCCTTTAGCATAGCGTTTTAGAAAAGGACCGCTGACATGGCTTCGAAGCACTACAAGATTGCCGCAATACCGGGTGATGGTATCGGTGGCGAAGTGCTGCCGGTCGGGCAGGCAATTGTTGACCGTGTTGCAGCCTTATGCGATTTCTCTGTGAGCTGGCAGACCTTTGACTGGTCATGCCAACGTTATGCGGACACAGGCCAGATGATGCCGCATGACGGTGTTGAACAAATGAAAGACTTTGATGCCATTTTCCTTGGTGCGGTGGGTTGGCCTACGGTCGCCGATCATGTGTCGTTGTGGAACCTGCTAATTCCTTTACGCCGCGAACTTGATCAGTACGCCAACGTTCGACCGGTACGTTTACTCAAAGGAATCGAGTCGCCGTTGGCTGGACGTACACCTGAAGAAATCGATTTTGTCGTGGTACGAGAAAACGTCGAAGGTGAATACTCTGAAATTGGGGGGCGTATGTACGGCGGTACCGAAAATGAACAGGTATCGCAACTGACCGTATTCACACGTCAGGGCGTTGATCGTATTCTTAAATACGCGTTCGAGCTATGCCAGAATCGACCGCGTAAAATTTTGACGTCCGCCACCAAGTCGAACGGCATCATGCATACCATGCCCTATTGGGATGAGCGATTTGCATTGATGGCAGAACAGTACCCGAGTATATCAACCAATCAGTTTCACATAGACATACTGACAGCGCATTTTGTTCAGCACCCAGATTGGTTTGATGTGGTGGTCGGCTCGAATCTGTTTGGCGATATTCTGTCTGACCTGGGGCCGGCTGTAGCGGGCTCGATTGGTATTGCACCTGCTGCCAATATCAATCCGGAAGGTAAGTACCCTTCGATGTTCGAACCGGTTCATGGATCAGCGCCAGACATTGCCGGTAAAGGCATTGCCAATCCAATTGCCGCGGTATGGACGGCGGCCATGATGTTGCAGCACCTTGGCGAAATCGAAGCAGAAGCACTCATTATGCAGGCTATTGAAAATACACTGGTAAACCCGGATGCAAGGACGATTGATCTCGGTGGTTCCGCGAGCACGAGAGACTGTGAACAGGCGTTGTTGTCTGCCATTGACAGTATGGATAGCTAACTAAGGACGGGCCCAAACATCGCAATCGCATTAGCGCTCGAACCAATCAAGAGCATCAACTAGAACGTCGGCTAGGACGTTAACTAGAACATCAAGTCGTCTGCTTCGCAGATGAACTTGACGAGCGGGGAGGCGGCTTTGAACAATTTTGCCGTCTCTTTGTGAAAGTCAGCCTTGTAGACGCTCGCCATGGGCAGATTCACGGTGGCGATGAAGTCCTTTCTTTTCAGATCTTCAAGGAGCGGGTGCTCCTTGTCGTAGCCTTTGGGTGGTCGTTTCAGTGAGTCGCCAGTCAATGTGAGACCCGCCTTACCCGTGATCTTGCGCTTGAGTGCCTGCCACTCCTTCGGGTACTCATCGATCAGCTGCCTAACCGCATTGAGTGTCGAGCTTTCCGGGCGCCAAATACCGGCACCGATAAAAACATCGCCGGGTTCGATATGCAGATAAAATCCGGGTGCATGTACATCCTTGGCGCGAACATGTCGGAAATGGATACCGATATTGGTCTTGTAAGGTGTTTTGTCCTTGCCGAAGCGGGTGTCTCGATACACGCGCATCAATGATCCGCCAACCTTCTTGGCCTTAGCTTCAAAGTACGGGGAAATCCGCCCGAAGGCCGGCGCCATGGTTTCGATGTACTCAAGCGCGGGTGTGCGAACATCGTTTTCATATCGGTCCTTGTTCTCGGCGAACCAGTCACGATTGTTGTTTTTGTCAAGTTCCTTGAGAAAGGTCAGTGTCTTTTTGGTAAACATAAAACAAGCTCCGCTACGAATCGAATTTCACTGACAAAAGAGTCGCTGTCACTGGTATTCTCAAGCATGCCACGTATTCTGACAGATGCCAAAGATCAAACAATCTGAATCCGGTTTGACTCTGGGTGTCCTCCTGATGCTGGGAGCCTTCCTGTGCTTTGCGTTGATGGATACATCGGCCAAGTGGTTGGTTACTGCTGCCATGCCCGCAGTGCAAGTGGCCTTTCTACGTTATTTGTTTCATTTTCTTTGTGCGCTTGCCGTATACGCACCTCAACAAGGCTGGGGAATAGCCCGTTCCCGAAAACCGAAAGTGCAAGCCTTAAGGGCCGTCTTTCTGTTGAGTGCAACCACATTGAATTTCTCCGCCTTGGCCTATTTGCCGCTGACGATCACTATCGGTATTTTCTTCGCCGCACCTTTGGTCGTTTGTCTGTTGAGTCGGCCGGTGCTCGGAGAGGTAGTGGGGATTCGGCGGCTCAGTGCCGTGTTCGTCGGCTTTGTTGGCGTACTCGTCATGCTGGATCCCTGGGCGGAGCGCTTCGACTGGCATGTCATTCTTGCATTGGGCGCGATGTTATGTGCGTCGGGCTACTTTGTCATGAGTCGGCTGGTTGCCGACGTCGACGGCAATGCGGTGACGCAGTTTTTTACCTCTGGCATCGCCATGACAGCACTCGCACCGTTTGCGCTTTGGTATGGCGGTTGGCCAGACACGCCCGGGCAGTGGGGTCTGGGTTTTCTGCTGGGCGCGCTTGGCATGTTCGGACATTCCATGCTGACACGTGCCCATCGGTATGCAGAGGCATCGGTGCTGGCACCGACTGTCTATTCACAGATGATCTACATCACCATTCTGAGCTGGGTCGTGTTTGGACAGCCACCTGAGAGTCGGACGATTGTTGGAACCCTGATCATCATCCTGAGTGGCTTGTACATCTGGGCACGTGAGCGCAAGAAAGCTGTTTGAAATTTGTTCTATTTCGAATCAGATGTTTCGGCAGAAACGATCAAACGCGCGTGTACTGAGACATCGTTTGAGTACACCTGCCAGATACGTCGGCGTTGTCACGTAGTATCGCGCTCGGGGTTTTTCATGTTCGATCGCGTGTATCAATTTTTGTGTGACCGCGGCAGGCTGCAGTTCGAATCGATCTTTTTTGCTCGCTGGTTCGTACAAACGCGGCCGGAGTACCTCTTCGTATCGTTGTCGGTTGGGTGAATTTTTCCAGTCGATCCACTTTTCGAAATGCGGGATTGATTTCTCCCGTATTTTTGTGCTGATAGGTCCGGGTTCTATCAGGCTGAATTGAATGTTTGTGTCGGAGTATTCCAATCGAATCGTATCGGTCAATCCTTCCATGGCAAATTTTGTGGCGTTGTAGGCGCCTCGGAACTGCAGAGCGGTGAAGCCGAGAATCGAGGAACAGTTGACAATGCGTCCACTGCCACGTTCGCGCATGGCCGGTAGAATTCGATTGACCAGATCGAACTGACCAAAGAAATTTGTTTCGAATATGGCTCGCAATGCATCGCGGGGTAAATCATCAACCAGTCCTGGAATGGCATAAGCGCCGTTGTTGAAAAGAGCGTCAAGCTTGCCGTCAGTCAATTCCAGTGCCAGCGCGGCACCTTGCGCGACGGATTCTTCGTCAGCGTAATCAAGGACGAATGACTCAAGGCCTTCAGATTCGAGACGCTCGCAATCCTCCGCGGATCGACAGCTTGCCAGTACGCGCCAGCCACGTGCCTTCAAGGTGTGTGCCGCGTCGTATCCAATTCCAGAGGAACAACCGGTGATTAAAATGGATCGTTGTGACATGAATCGAGTCTCAGAGATGTCTCGGAAGTCTAACCTGAACCAGGGCGAAACCGGACGACACGTGATACCAGTCTCGATTTGTACCAGTAATCCCCCGGAACCCATGCGGAATTCCTGGCCACTAACCGATAAGCTCTGCATGGAACTGTTTCCGAGACTGCCGCCGTCCCTGTGAGCCTACCGCGTATTGCAACCCAGCTATTGGCCTTGCTTCTCCTTGTCCCGACGATTGGGACCAGCGATGCGGCTGAACTTTGTCCGGTGTCCACGCTTGAGCGTGTTTGTGCGACTGCCAGTGAAACTGACTCATCGGTGGTACTCGATTGTTCTTTGGATTTTCGGGAAATGGACTGTACCGACGTGGGCCAAACCAACCACTTGACCAAGAAGCTTATTCTTGAGGGGAGTAATGCCACGGGATTATTACTTGACCTGACTGGTGCTCATCTTGATGGCGGGAAGGGTCAGTTCAATTATCGACGTGGTGACATGATCGAAGTCAGGTCCGTCAGATTGAACGATGGCAACTGGTCAGTACCCACAGATATCAACATTCAGAATGCTCGGCTTACTGGCTCGATTCGCCTGTATGGCATGGGCCGTAATGGGGAAGCTGCCGCGATCAAAGAGGCTTCACGAAAAATAGAAGGCCAGGCCCTGATACGAGCAGCTGCGCCCAAGCGAATATCACTTGATTCCTTGTGGGTGGAAGGAACGGGTAGAAATCCGGTTTATTTTGGGCCCGGTGTTATGGAATCCGCGTTGAAAAATTCAACCATTACAGGTGTATCTACACGAGTCGGTGTCTACCTCGATGCGGAGTCGGCGCAAAATGTGTTGACCGGAAATACGTTTTCGGTCGAAACCGATGATGGTAGTTGGTTGGGGTTTTATGACCGCGGTTGGCCTCAGCTTGCACTTGACGGTTCTGCAAACAACGACATCAGCAACAATAAATTTTTACGATTAAAGCAAGGTGGTATTTTTCTGTATCGAAATTGTGGTGAGGGGGGGACTGTCCGCGTCGAGACTCCGTCCTATAATCGTATTGTGAATAATCTTTTTGTTTATCAACGTCAAGAGTTTTCAGATCCGGCTATTTATGTCGGGTCGCGGAATTACGGACGCTTTGAAAACTGGTGGCCTGGCAGCCATTGCAATGATGATGCTGTTGCAGGGAGTAGGGGGAGCGCAAAAAGCAATGCTGATAACGCTCGCCATAATACGATACGCGATAACATGTTTGACCTATCGAAACTCGGCAGGCAACGTAACAATTCAAAAAGAATAAGCTTGGAGCAATTGATTCAGATTGGCAATGCTCGGCGTGATCATTCCAATGATATAGATGCCAATCGTATCCAGCGATGATCTAACTTAATTGCGGTACTCAAATTGTTTATTTTGTCAGATAAGAAACGAGCGCATTTGATGCGCTCGTTTCCGTATCGTAGTACGCCAAGCAGTACGCTAAGGCAGCGAATTTGACAGATCTATTCAAGCAAAATAAGCGCGTGTTGTAACAACTGACTTCGATTGACCAAAGTGTTGATATTCGGACACCATGCTAAAGGTATGGCTTTGAGTAAGTCCGTTTGGGATTTTCGCTTCTGCAAGTGTTGTCGGTTGCTTGGCTACGGCCGCCTGATGACTTTGTCCAGCTTCGATGACCACCGGGCCTGAACTGAATATTGAATTCAGGTCGTAATTATTCCCATCTGCTGCGACGATACCTGGATAGACATGTTTGATGGTCACCGTTTTGTTGCTGGTATTGTTCAGCTGTATTGTATGCCCACGACCATGATCAGTCACTATTGACATAGTGACATCTGTGCCGAGGACAGTTGCATTGGAATTGCCTGTTTCCAGTAAAGTTGATGCTGAGGCAATTCCTGACGGGATGGCAGCTACCGCTGTCAGACTGGAAAGTGCTTTGAGAATTGTACGTTTTGTTTTATCGATCACGGGATTAACTTACCTTTCGGTTCAGGGTTGAATAACAACCATATAGGCAAATCACTACATTTCAGTAATCCGTTTACACTTTGTGACAGTTGCTGGATGATTTGACTTGTTTAGTCCAGGGGTTTTCCATATTTGGAGCGATAATGGTCACGAGCCTGTGAGACCCAGTTATCTCGCTCGATTCGTCCGGGAAAAACGGACAAAGTCTCTGATACACGTTCGACATCGTCTTTGTCGAATTCACCAAGCTGCTTGAATGTTGTGACCCCATAGTTGTGTAAGGTTCTTTCCATCACCTTTCCGATTCCCTTGATCAGTTTCAAGTCATCTTGTTCAGCTGGTGCAGTAGAGAGTACTTGTGGGCTTATCACCCGCTTGGTCGAGGGGTTGTTGTTTGCCGAAGATGATCCCGCTTGAACCCGATCTGGCTTTTTCGAAAAACCTGCTTGATTCGACAAAGGTTCTGATTGTTTGAGCTGACGTCGAGCTGGTGATGAGGAAGCCATGACCTCACGTTCGCCGTCATGCAGTGTTCTGGAATTTTTTCGTTCAGTATGATTC
>CAYULV010000196.1:0-4291 GCA_964445655.1 uncultured Granulosicoccaceae bacterium
TTTAGCACCAGCATGATGCCGGGTGCTGCAAGCATGCCAAAAAATACCGGTAAACCGATAAACAGAAAAAGCAGAAACAGCGGTAGAAACCAGACAAGCATCAGTCGGCCACTCCGTGTAAGCGATCGTCTTCTGGAATGTTGATCGGCATCGCTCTATCCGTATCACTCGGGTTGCCGGTAATCAAGGTGTACAGAGACTTGAGTATCAATTCGACGTTGACACTGGTGAGCAGAATCAGGCCAATCCACAAGGATGAATACATGTAGGCCAGTTTCAGCTTGATGGTCTCCATGCCCACGAGACTCAATGGGACTTTCAATGTGGCTGAAGAGAATAACCAACCGCTATTGACATGCTTGAGACCGAGTTTGATCCCCATGACGAGTACCAATAGCGATATCAGAAATAACACCAAGGATAAAATGGCGGCGCTACGCTTGCCGAGCATATCGGGCAGCATGTCAATTGCCACCATGCCGCCCTGGCGGTAAGCCACTGGTGCCATCAAACCCGTCATCCACAACATGCAAAAGCGTGCGAATTCATCAGGCCACGGCAAAGCGTTGCCAATGACATAGCGAAAATATACCTGAACCAGTATTGAAATGACCATCGCCGTGATGGCCACAATAGCAATAGCACTCGAGAGCTTGAGCACTATGTTGTTCAGCATACCTAGTGCGCTGATACCAAACTTCAACAGTTTCATAGGGCGCTCATTTTCCAATCACCGTTGCTTACAAGGACTGAACCGTTCATGCAGCACTGACAAAACGTCCAAATTCACCACCTACAAACATCAGAGGTTCGCCGTTGCTGTGAGCTGCGCGCACGACACGGCCGACCACAATAGCGTGATCGCCACCGTCATGCGAGCTTAGTTTTTCACATTCGAAGCGGGCAACTGTGCCTTCAATCAACGGTATGCCGTTGGCTCCGGCGTGCCAGTCACATTGATCAAAGCATTGTGCGTCTCGCGCGAAAAGAGACGCTAGCGAGGTCTGGTTCTGGTCAAGTACGTGAATCGCATAGTGTTGGGCGGATTCAAAGTATGGGTAGCGGGCCGAAGCCTTGGCGACTGACCAAAGGACCAAGGCCGGGTCAAGAGATACCGATGCAAAAGAATTGACCGTGATACCAATCGGCTGCCCGTCAGCCAGAGCGGTGACTATCGTGACCCCGGTGCCAAATCGCCCTAACGCATTGCGTAGCTCTCGAGAGTTTTCTGGTGTCGGTTCAAACACTGACATGGACATAGTCTTTTGATTGTTATTTATATTTTTTAAGTGACGAAACTGTTCAAACAGCTTGATGGCATCAAGGTACTTCCTGACCAGTAGCAAGGGTATACAACTCGAACCAGGTTTCGCGGTCCATGTTGATGCTAAGTGCTGACGATAGGGCAGCAATACGTTGTAATGAATTGGTGCCAAGCACAGGCATGATGCCGGCCGGATGTTTGAGCAGCCAGGCGACAGCAACCGCTGCACGGTCGGCATTTTGCTCGTCTGCTATCTCATCAAGGCATTTGATGAGCGCCGCCATACTAGCGTCGGCTGCCGTATCAAACAGGCGTCCGCCTGCTAACGGCGACCAAGCCATGGGTGGAACCTTGTGCTGTTGCAAGAAGCTCAAATCACCGTTGGTAAAAGCATCGGTTGCAGCAAGGCTTAACTCGATCTGATTGGTCTGCAGAGTCGTTCTCATGTTGGCTTGTAACAATGACCAGTCATGGGGATGAAAATTGGACACACCGGCGGCACGTACTTTACCGCTAGCGATCAGGTCATCTAGCGTTCGTCCGGTTTCTTCTGCATCCATCAGAGGATCAGGGCGGTGTATCAGTAGAAGGTCGATTCGGTCGGTGTGCATATTGTCGAGCGAGGTGTTGACACTGTGTTCAATATGCTCACGACTGGTGTCGTAGTGCTTGACTCTTCGGTCAGGGTACTTCGACGAGATAAGCTTGATATCGCACTTGGTGATGATTTCCATTTTGTCGCGCAGCGAAGGTGATGCTTTAAGCGTTGCCCCCAACAGCGCTTCACAGGCATATCCGCCGTAAATATCGGCTTGGTCGAAGCTTGTTATGCCTTGTGAAAGACAGGTTTCGATCTTTGCTTGTATATGTGCTGTTGATGTGTCGGTGTCATCGGCAAGACGCCACATGCCATAGACCAGCCGGCTGAGTTCAATAGCCTGCAGCTCGACTCGTTGCATCAAATACGTTCTCCAGCGGCCAATGGCACCAGAGGAGCTTCACTTGGGACACGCCCATACTCTTCTGGCAATGAACAGGTTTTAAGATTTGGCAGCACGCGTGTACCAAAGGAATGGCATTCTTCGAGATGGGGGTAGCCAGAAAATATAAATGAGCGTATTCCCATTTTCTGATACGCCTCGATTTCACTCATTACCTGATCGGTCGAACCAACCAATGCGGCACCACAACCGGAGCGGGCACGTCCAACGCCTGTCCACAGGTGTGGCTCGATAAAGCCGTCGTCTGTCGCCGCCTCACGATTTTTGGCCTGCAGGGCAACACCGAGTGATTTTGCATCAAGCGCGCGTTCTCGAATTGACTTGCCGTGATCATCATCGAGCTTTGATACAAGCTCCTCAGCGTATTCACGTGCTTCCTGTTCGGTATCGCGCACAATCATGTGTACGCGTAATCCATAGTCAAGTACCCGGTCGTATTTTTGCGCACAGGCGTGTACCGCTTTCATTCTTTCCGCTAGCTCTTCTTTTTTCTCTGGCCACATCAGATAAACATCGCAATGTTCACCACAGAGTTCCAGTGCCGGTGGTGAGTAGCCGCCGAAGTACAGTAAGGGGCCACCGTTTTGTTGGTAGGGTTTTGCTGGCTGCGTTGTCAGGCCTTTGAACTGGTATATCTCGCCATCGAAGTTAATTTCATCCTGTGTCCAGGCTTGTTTAAGTATCTGCACCACTTCACGAGAGCGCTGATAGCGGTAAGCGCTGTCATCTTTTTCGCCAGGAAAATCTGACGAGATGATATTGATCGTCAGCCGACCTTTAAGCATGTGATCCAGTGTGGCGATCGTGCGGGCCAGCATGATCGGTTGCATCTCACCGCAACGCACAGCGCCGAGCATATTGATGTTCTCTGTTATCGGTGCGCAGGCGGCAACAAAGCTCAAGGTGTCTTGCCCAACCTGAAAGGACGATGGGCACAGGATATTGCGATAGCCGAGCTTGTCAGCGGCCTGCATGATGGCAGAGGTATTTTCCCAGCTCGAGCGATATTGACCATCCGGGACACCTAGGTGGCGATAGTCGTCGGAGCAAAGTGGAGCAAACCAGGAGACTTCGAGGGCATCGAGGTCGGCGGAATGGACAGGAACGACTGACACGTGGCGAATTATCCGGTTGGAAACAGAAAATGTTGTATCATTAGTGTATCAATGTGTCAATAGTGTATCAATTTGATGTGGCCCACTAATCCATCAGTTGAAGCGTCTGAATCCGTCGATTCAAGCTCTGCCCAAAAATTGTCACCGACCGAACCGCAGGGCAGTCCTGCCGTTTTGGTCCAGCGTGGGCGCTTGCCGATTCACTTGCAAATCAGCGAGATGTTGGCTCGTGAAATCAAAGCCGGCATTCTGCTTGATGGGGAACGTTTGGAACCGGAGCGCGTCTTGGCGCAACGACTCGGAATCGCTGTGGGCACCTTGCGCAAAGCGCTTGCTGATCTGGGTGAAAAGGGCATGCTTGAACGGGTGCAAGGCTCGGGCAATTACGTCAGAAACGTTGACACCAACAACACCATCTATGGCTTTTTCAGACTGGAACTTTTAAGCGGCGGTGGCTTGCCAAGTGCCGTGGCTGTTTCGGTGGACAAGGTAGAAGCTGATGATAGTGTCAGTTTCGGGCAAGTTGATAGCTACTACCGAATTCGACGACTCAGGCGTTTGTCTGATGTGGATGCTGCACTGGAAGAGATCTGGCTCGACGCGAGTTACGTTAAGCGGAAATTCCAAGCCGGTGATTTGAACGAATCCCTTTACCAGTTTTACAAGGAAGATCTCGGTTTCTGGATTGCCAGGGTAGAGGACTCCATCTCGGTAAGCTCACCACCTGATTGGCGACCCGCTGATTTCGCAACAGCCGCAGGCCCCGTATGGGGTTATGTAGAACGTTGCGGTTGGGATCAGCATGGACTGCAAGCCGAATACTCTCGTACATGGTTTGATACAGCTTCTGCTCGATACGTTTCTCGCATCAAATAAGTGGGCGTTATTGCTCTCGTCTGATACCTATCTCC
>CAYULV010000196.1:4391-7555 GCA_964445655.1 uncultured Granulosicoccaceae bacterium
CTGATACCTATCTCCGAATGATCATCTAGTCTGCGCTTAGACAACTAAGCGCGCTTTACGTGATGGATTACCGTAAGACTTTTTCTACTACCAAGTAAGTAACCGTTACATTCCGATCACTGGCTTTTGGATTGCTTCGTGGCTTTCCAAGAATCAGGCCTTCAATACTGTGACTAAACAGTTGTAGTCACCTCGTATTCGCTTTGATTCGATCATCTTGATTGGAATGAGTTTATTGTGGTTACGAGTCCAGAATCAATTAACGATGTATCCCCGTTTCCATTCCAGGAAACGTGTAGATTTCGCCTGCCTGTCAAAGTTTGCGTTGCGCTACTCATTGTCATGCTGTCGTTTATTCCATCTATGGCCTCTGCGGTTGCGCCGATAGCAGTCAATGACAGCTTCAATACGATCTCGGGTCAGGTTGTCTCAGGGTCGTTAGCAAGTAACGACGAGGGTCTTGATGGCCCAGCGGATGTGTTTAGCAAGCTGAGCAATGCTTCCAATGGTCAGGCAACCGTCAATAGTGATGGCAGTTTCCAGTATGAGCCGAATATAGGATTCGCAGGCATTGACTCATTCGACTATGAAATCAATGACGGTGCGGGTGGCACTAGCACCGCAACAGTCACCATCTCTATTGCGGGGGCGAGTGACTTCCTGTCTGTTGCCGGTCCAACCTTGCAGACACCAGAAGATACTGCGATTAATTTAGGCATATCCGTATCCCCTGATTTGTTCAACGGTGGCGCATTGCAAGATGTTATTGGAACAGCCGCGCTGTTTAGATCAGATTCGGCTGGAAGTACGCCATCGACGGCAATTGTCCCCAATGGTACGTCCAGTATTGTTGTGACAGGATATTCGACGCAATTTCGGAACACGGTAAACCACGATGATAGAAATGACGACTATCAATCACTGAATGCTTATATCAATCTGGCAAAGGGAACATCAAGTGGGCGAGTTGCCTTTCTTACTGCTGGTCTCGACGATGGCAGTGCTAGCGTTTTAGATCAATACAGTTGGGAGAATGTTCCACTGGGTCAGTCTGTCCTAAGCGACCCGACCAGGGTTGTCGGCAACGCAGCAGGTTCATCTGATCCTACTTTCTCACTTGTTGGAAATGAATTCTCCATAGTTGAAACACACACGCTCGAAACTAGTTACCACGTCGAATTCATGACCTCCGATGGGGGGAGTGCTGATTTTCTAGGGGCGGGGAATGCGGTGCAGATTCCTGGTCAAGAAATATCGATCTTGTCACTGCCTACGGAACTCGAGCCAGTTGCGGGAAATAAAGGTTTTATTGTGTTGAACAGTTCCAGTGCGGCTGGGGGAGGCAATTTCGAGATTGAGCACAAAGGTTTCGGTCGTCTACTTATTGATCTTGAGGCTGGGGTGGTGTCAGGTACATTGGCCGCGCAGCAAGGTGAGACGAGTAACAATACGGTTACCTATGGCTTTACAGATTACCCATTGGTGGATTTGAGACTGGGAGCTTCTCCAACGCTCAGTGTATTGTCGAGCACTGCGACAGTGGTAGGAGATTCGTCCGCGAAATCTTCAGTGCGACAAGATCCGACCATCTATATCAATGCTGGCGGTGAGCTCGTCATTGAGCGCGCAAGTGGGTTCGCGAGTGTTTTTTTTACATCGTTCATTGCTGAATTTTATGAACGGTCCAGCTTCAGCTCCATTGCATCTTTTGTCAATGTTGATAGTGCGGATGCCTTATTTGATTCAAGCCCGGTAGATGGGATTGATAGTAATGGTGATCCAATCGATGAATTTGTTTTCGATGTTCCAGCTAATGCGCAAGTCGGTATTTTGCAATTATCCTGGATGACGGTCGGCGGCGATGAGTTGAATGAGAATATCGGAACGGGATTCGCGGTTGTTGATCTGTCTACATTAACTAGCGCGGGCGCTATTACATTTATACGCACTGTTTCCCCAGATAATTTGACGTGGGGTGCAGTTCCTTTGGGGTCCGTTTTATTCGGTGCGAACAACGCAGGCACGCCTTTGTTCCAAAGTAACAGGGCAGCAAATGAGTTTCTTGACCCTTTTGTCAGGAATGCAAGAATTACATTGACTGATAACCCCGATGGCAGTCGTTCTTTGGTGTTCGATGCCCATTCTAATGGTGGTACCCAAACTCATCGGGATTTTCAAGGTAATGCGCATATTGCCTGGCTAGGTAGTGAGTTTTTTACGATTGATGGAGTCCCCGCGGGCGCACTTCTATCTAACGGTTCGCCGATTGAAGGTGATGATAGTTGGGAGATTGATTTTACCGAGCTCTCTTCTTTATCTTTTGTTCCTGGTGAACACGAGTCTGGTTTGACTAGTCTATCACTTGACTTGGCTTTAACAGGTGAGGTTGAAACGATAGAGATTGCGGTCGAGCCTGTTGCCGATCAGCCTTTGCTGGTAGCAAATGATGTAACTGCCTATGTATCAACAGCAGCGCCAATAACAGTCACTCTAAGTGATTCTCCTGATGTGGATGGCTCCGAGACACAGATAAGTGAGCTTGTTTTCTCCAATGTGCCTGCTTCGGTATCGCTAAGCTCGGCGGGAGGTGCGGTGGCTGACCTGGGCGGCGGTGTGTGGCAAGTCGAGCGTTCGGCCTTAGCTAATCTGATGGCGAGTGGAAGTACGCCTGTTACAACCACGGTAACAATAGAAGGCGTGCAGGTTGATCAATTCGATATTGATGAAGATGGTGTTTTTGAAGACGGTAATAATGGCGCTGGTGCTGATGAGTATGATGAACTGCTTGTTCAGGATGCCTTTGTACTGAATGTAAATGGTTTGCCAACAGTTTCGACGTTAGCGACCAATTCAGACACACCGATCATAAGTGGCCTGGTCCAAATCGAAGCGGGTGAGTCGTTTTCTGTCATTGTTAACGGTGTTACTTATATCGCTGGTGATGGAGATCTGCTTGTCAATAGTGACGGAACGTGGGTGTTGACTATTCCCACTGAGGATGCATTGGCAGAGAATACCTATAACGTGACTGCCGAACTTTCACATAGCAGTGGTACTGTTGGCTCTGATAGTACGGCGAATGAATTGATCATTGACTTTACACCGCCGTCTGTGCCGACAGTTGACAGTCTATTGACCAACACTGGCACTCCCGTCATCAGTGG
>CAYULV010000197.1:0-4896 GCA_964445655.1 uncultured Granulosicoccaceae bacterium
CCTGTTAAATATAGGCGATAGGCAGAATAGCCCCTCCCCGAAGCTGACACACAGCACGCTGACATTAAACGTTATGCAATAAATATTATTGTGCGGCATTCCATTGGCGCTCTGCGTGTAAAACTGTGTGACCGACGGTAATAACACCATTCTATCTAAGCCGATAAGATCAGTTTTTTGTTAGTCTAAAACCGATCGGTATGCCGATATTTTACAGCACTATTGCCATTGCACTAAAAGATAACTAATAGATGAAGGCCCGCAAACCTATTCCAGTCAAATCGATGCGTTTCCCTACTCTGATGTTTGTCATTGCTTTGGTTGTTACAGGCTGCTCGGGATCATCCGATTCTGAGTCAGACCAAGAGGTGCCTGGCAGTCAAGCTTCTGAAAACGTCGTTGACAACAGTAGCGGTACCAACGAATCACCCATTAGTGGCGACACGAATCCGGTTTCAATGGTGCCGGTAGATGGCATGGAGAACGAATCAGTTGGATCCCCTGCTGCTGATCCCGAAGCCTCTCCTGGCGTATCACAACCGTCACCAACAACTGTTCGTGTTGACTTTGACATCATGGTACCTGCTTACATGTCGAACGAGCTGCAGGTACGATTGGATTGGGGTGATATCAATACAACTGCTGCGTTTATAAGTGATGAAAGTTGGAGCGTCTCTGAAGATTTTCCATCGAATACGGAAAACCTCTTGACGGTGACATTCGCTGATCGCAATGGAGCCATCACATTAGGTAGTGTCGAGAACACGTTCAGAACGGGAACAAGTGCTTCAGAAAATATTCAGATATCAGCAGATCAATTCAACACCGATCGCTGGGATGATGATAACGATGGCGTGAGCAACCTGGATGAATTGATCGCAGGCACCAATCCTGACGGAAACAATCTTCCACAACCCGTTCAGGCCAGCCTGCAGCTATTACCTGTCAAGACTTTTCGTATCACCTGGCAATCCTCACCCGATTCAAGGTTTTACCGGGTGCTGGAAAATCCGGATGGTATTGCAGGCTTTACAGATATCAGTGGTGATTTAGACGCTACAACGACGAATTTTGATCATAGTGTCGCGCTTTATGCCCGAGTTAATGCGATGTATGTGGTGCAGTCTTGTAATGATCAAGGCTGCGTTGATTCCGCCCCCCTGATTGTAAACGGAACTTTGGTCGACGCTATTGGTTACTTCAAAGCCAGTAATACTGGAGAGGGTGATAGCTTTGGCTTTGCAGTCGCCTTGAGCTCAGATGGCAGTACGCTGGCCGTCGGCGCACCTCGAGAAAGCAGCGCGGCGACAGGTTTGAACGGTGATCAAGCAGACGATTCCGCATTACACGCAGGAGCGGTGTATCTGTTTGCCCGTGAAAACAGGCTCTGGCAGCAGCAGGCATACATCAAAGCTAGTAATGCCGGACGTAGTGATAACTTTGGTTACACTATCAGCTTGAGTGCGGATGGCAATACACTGGCAGTTGGCGCGCCAGGTGAGGACAGTGGCCTGACTGATGCTGGTGCGGTATATACATTTGTCAGAAGCAACAATGCTTGGCAAGAGCAAGCCATTATCCAAGCCAGCAACAGAGGATTTACAGATAGATTTGGTTTCGCTATCAGTTTGAGTGCGGATGGCAATACACTGGCGGTTGGGACTCCTTCGGAAGATAGCACAGCGACGGGTGTGAACGGTAATCAAGGCTCCGATTTGGCGAACTCAACTGGGGCTGCCTACGTGTTTGTCCGTGATGGTGGGCTATGGCAACAGCAAGCTTACATCAAAGCCAGTAATTCCGAACAAAGTGATAACTTTGGTACCGCTGTCAGCATCAGTGCAGACGGTAATTCACTGGTAGTTGGCGCGCCAGGCGAAGACAGTGCTTCAACCGGCATCAATGGTGATCAGAGTGACAATTCTGCTAGCGGGTCGGGAGCACTCTATATATTTGTTCGTAGCGATGGGCTTTGGCAACAGCAGGCCTACATCAAAGCCAGCAATTCTGGGGAAGTTGATGGCTTTGGCAGAGCAGTCAGTTTGAGTGCGAATGGCAACACACTGGCGGTTGGCGCGATTGGTGAGGACAGTGCCTCAACAGGTGTAAATGCTGATCAGGCAGACAATTCGCTACAGCGCTCGGGAGCTGTCTATGTATTTGTTAATGACGGCGTAAGCTGGCAACAGCAGGCTTACATCAAGGCGAGCAATACCGGGGAAGGCGATGATTTTGGCCGCGCTGTCAGTTTAAGTGAAGATGGCAACACACTGGCGGTTGGCGCTGCAGAAGACAGTGCATCAATGGGCGTTAATGGTGATCAGGACGACAATTCGGAATCGTCTGGAGCTGTCTATCTGTTTGTCCGCGATAGTGGGCTCTGGCGGCAGCAAGCTTACATCAAAGCGAGCAATACTGGCTTTGCTGATTCATTCGCGTTCGCCGTCAGTTTGAGTGGGGATTCGAGTACGTTAGCTGTAGGAGCGCGTGAGGAAGGCAGCGCCGCAATCGGCATCAATGGTGACCAGAATGACAACTCGGCCGATCGACGCGCGGGCGCAGTTTACCTCTACTGATTTGATCAATATCGAGTGCTCCCGTGACTGCTTTGGGCTAGTCTGAGTCTATCTTTGTACAAATAAACTTACGGTCTCGGGCCAGCATTGCCTGTAAATCAGATTTAGACACTGACAGTACTTGTTTTTACACCCCACACAGACTACCTACTGAAATTTTCTATCCTTAAACTCGTGGGAACTATAATTCGTTGATGTATTCTGAAAACAACCACGGTTGTGACTTTGGTGATCCTGACCCATCGCTGGCAATCATTAACCTAGGAATCTGACTAACCACCGAATGTGCAAAACTACAAAGCTAACTCTGATTTTTTAATTCTCACCCTGCTAAACAAAATTGATAGGCAACTACATAATATTCGACGCTGTTTCCAAATCGTATGGTGAGGGATCGTCAAAACAAACCGTGCTCGACAATGTAGCTCTATCGGTAAATCAGGGAGAGCAGATCGCTGTTCTTGGTCACAGTGGAAGTGGCAAATCTACCCTTTTGAATTTAATTTCAGGCATCGACTATGTCGATAGTGGAAAAATAATAATTGACGATAAAACATTAACCAGCCTGTCTGAAAAAGAACGTACATTGTTCAGACGCCGGCATATCGGCTTTGTCTATCAATCGTTCAATCTTATACAAACACTTACCGCATTTGAAAACATACAACTACCGCTGCAACTAAACAATTATCCATCAAAGGAAATCAGGCACCTGACTGCCGACATGCTTGAGCGGGTCGGACTGGCGGACCGGGGTGATGCATTCCCGGATCAGCTTTCAGGCGGCGAGCAACAGCGGGTTGCGATTGCACGGGCAATGATTCATTCCCCTGCCTTGGTACTGGCTGACGAACACACCGGCAATCTTGATGCTGAAACTGGTCGTGCCATGATTGACTTGTTTGCAGAGCTGGCAAAATCCAGGAACCAGACAGTCTTGATGGTCACGCATAGCCGTGCAATTGCAAGCACCGCAGACAGGGTGGTGAGCTTCCACGACGGTAAACTACACACAGATTCAAATTCAGGAAGCTCTTCCCTTGCCTGGTGACAGCGTTTCTCAATTCTCGTCTGTGCAAGGGATTTTTTTAAAATGCAGCTTGCGTCATTGGCAACAACATAAATGGCAAGCCATTTTGATGCTGATCGGCATGTCACTCGGGGTTGCCGTTGTCTTTGCCGTTGATATCGCCAACAATAGTGCCAAACGCGCTTTTTCACTATCACTGGATACTGTTACCGGCAGGACTACACATCAAATTGTTGGGGGTGCAGATGGCCTCGATGAACAGTTGTATGCAACGTTACGCACAGACCTCGGTATTCGAAGAAGCGCACCGATACTCGAAGGAAGAATTACACTCACGCACAAAGACAATACAAGCAACTACAGTGAGTCACTGCAGTTACTAGGTGTAGATATTTTTGCCGAGCCGATGTTTCGTGATCAGAGCATCAACACCACCACCAATACAAGAGATTCATTAAAGCTGTTACACGCAGGCTCTGTCATTCTGGCAGATACAACCGCTCTGAGGCTTGGAGTCAAACCAGGTGAACTGCTTACAATCAGCAACTCTGCTCAAGCCACTGACCAGGCCAATAAACAGGCCA
The DNA here is from genome assembly GCA_964445655.1 of uncultured Granulosicoccaceae bacterium. Taxonomy (GTDB): domain Bacteria; phylum Pseudomonadota; class Gammaproteobacteria; order Granulosicoccales; family Granulosicoccaceae; genus Granulosicoccus. The sequence goes on from CAYULV010000197.1 coordinate 4,191, forward strand.
CTGACCAAGCTAACAACCCGGCCAATAGCTCGGTTCAGACACTTACCTTGCTAAGCACTGTTAAAACCCGTGATCAACCGGGTTTTGAGAACATTGCCATGGTCGACATTGCTACCGCGCAGCAAATACTCAACAAGTACGGCAAGCTAAGCAGGATCGATTTAATACTGCCCGACCCGGACTCACCATCTGAAGAGCAATCAAACACACGTCGTGATACTCCTGCCAACAAGTCAGATATTGAACAGCTTGAAAGCGCACTTCCCGGTGTCACCGTGATTGATGCTGCACGACGCAACAACTCACTTACTCAAATGACAGATGCGTTTCATACCAACCTACTTGCGATGAGTCTGTTGGCACTGTTGGTGGGTGCCTTTTTGATTTATAACACCGTGACACTCTCGGTTATTCAAAGACGGCAAACATTCGGTCAGTTACGAACACTCGGCATTCAGCGTCATGAACTTTTTCGATCAATTTTGACTGAAACGCTTATATTCGCGGTAATTGGAACACTGGCAGGCATAGTACTGGGTTATCTGCTCGGCAGTGTTTTACTGACTCTGGTCACACGAACTATAAACGACCTCTACTTTACGCTCGATGTCCGGCAGGTAGCTTACTCAGCGTTAACTGGCTTGAAAGCCTGTGCTATCGGCCTGGGTGTTTCACTTCTCGCCGCACTGGCGCCGGCAATCGAAGC
>CAYULV010000197.1:4996-7547 GCA_964445655.1 uncultured Granulosicoccaceae bacterium
TTACTCTGTACTGGCATCTGTCGGTACGATGGGTAACTATCCGTTAAGGTCAATGACTTCCGGTTTAAGTCGTACAGCCGTCGCGATTGCAGCCCTCGCTGTATCTGTTGCTGCAACGGCGGGTGTCGGTATCATGATCGGGAGCTTTCGGCTCTCGGTTGAAAACTGGCTTGGCAACACACTGCAGGCGGACGTTTATATAAATGCAACGTCCAGCGACCAGAACCCGGACGCTGTTCTGCCTCAAAAGCTTTTAGAAAATATCCAGTCCATGCCTGAACTCAGTGGCTCAAGGGTGGCAAGACTGACAGAAGTCGACACAAACCTGGCCCCTGCGCGGCTACTGGCATTGCAAAGCTCCGGCAATGCAAAACTTAACTATGAATTTATAGAGATTAACCAGTCATCAGAAAATAAAGAATCTATAGCTGCAAACGCAAGCGATAAAATCACAGACGAAGAAAGAATGCAGTTGTTGTTCAATACAGATGCCGTCATTGTTTCTGAGCCGTTTGCGCGAAAAAACAATGCTGTGGTTGGGTCAGAAATTAGCATCACAAGCGATAAAGGCGTAATACCTTTTCAGGTCGCTGGTATATTCACTAATTACACAACAGGCAAAGGCTTGATAGTGATGTCTTTACCTGCCTACCATAAATACTGGGGCGATCGAAGTATCGACTCCATAGGCGTTGATTTTTCAGACAATGCTGATCCTGCGAGCGTAACCAAACGTTTACGTTCGCTTGTTGTTGAATCCAACGAGCCGATTTCACTACGATCTGACAGCGATATACGGGAACAGTCACTGGAAATATTTGACAGAACCTTCGCCATTACCCACGTACTTAGACTACTCACCGTTGGCGTGGCTTTTGTCGGTATCCTTAGCGCGTTAATGGCACTTTCACTTGAACGCCGTGCTGAATATGCGGTGCTTCGGGCACTGGGTATAACCCCTTCAGAGTTGCGCAAGCTGCTATTTTTTCAGACCGGCTTAATGGGCATTATTGCAGGTGTGCTGGCGCTGCCACTCGGTATTGCCATGTCGCAGATTCTGGTGTCAGTGATTAATGTCAGATCGTTTGGCTGGTCAATGGCGTATACGATTTCACCCACTGTACTCGCAGAGAGCCTGTTGCTGGCGTTCGTGGCTGCACTACTGGCAGGTTTATATCCGGCCCATAAGCTCAGCCGCCTCTCACCGGCGGAGGCATTGCGACACCAATGAGGTATTTTATTTTAACGCTGGCCATGCTGACCTCACTTGTAGCGTGCGAGCAAAAGCCACCACAGGTCTCAGGTGTATCGTTACATGCAGAACTCGGCGGTAATGCCTCAGGCTTCGAACGAGCCTGCAGTGGGCGACAATTTAATTTTCCTGAAGACCATGCAGCACATCCTTCATTCAGAAACGAATGGTGGTACATCACCGGTAACCTTGAAAACACTGCCGGCAAACGGTTCGGCTTTCATATAACGTTTTTTAGAATTGCCAATGAACCACTTTCCACCGCTGAAGCGGATCAACCCATCAGCAAATGGAGTAGTAGTCAGTTTTATATGGCGCACTTCGCGGTAACCGCTGAAGATGGAGAAATTAAAACCTATGAACGATTCTCCCGTGCTGCAGCCGGCCTGGCTGGTGCCGAAGCCGATGATACCAATGTGGTTAAAGTCTGGCTTGATGACTGGCAGCTGCTCGCTCGAGAGGAGGGCAATCAACTGATCTGGCAACTTAATCTTGCCGAACAGGATCTTGACCTTGATCTAAAGCTCACCGCCGATAAGCCTCTGGTTCTGCAGGGAGATGCCGGGTACAGTCAGAAAAGTGCCGATACCTGTAACGCCTCTTACTACTACTCGTTCACCCGGCTACAGGCATCCGGCAACCTTTCTATAAACAATCCCGACAGCACCGAATCTCTTCACACTGTATCTGGTACAGCGTGGCTTGATCGGGAGTGGAGCAGCAGTGCACTCGGTAAAGATCAAAGTGGCTGGGACTGGTTTGCACTACAACTCGATGATGGCAGAGACATCATGCTGTATCAGTTGAGAAAAAATGACGGTAGTCGCGATGCCTACAGTCACGCCGTGGAGATCGATCGCGAGGGCAAAGCAACCGAGATTCCGATTGAAAATATCGATCTCGACATTACTCGCTGGTGGCGGAGCGACACTGGCAGCAACTATCCGGTAGCGGGTGTAATCCATCGAAAAGACACCAACAAAAGCATCGTGTTCGAACCACTGGTCGATGATCAATTGCTTGACCTGACAGTGCGTTATTGGGAAGGCGCAATCAGTCTGACTGACAGTAATCAAAACGCCATAGGGCGTGGTTATATGGAGTTGACCGGCTACTGACAGGAGTATCGGGGGTGCCCGACTAGGGCGCGCCCGGCTAGGGACACCCGGCCAAGGTGCTCGATCAGGGGCGCTCGGCTAGGGGCTCTCTGACCAGGGGCGCCCGGCTAGGCGCTCTCTGACCAGGCGACCTGATTCCGACCATTCGATTTTGCCGTGTACAGCAAAGCGTCCGCTACTT
>CAYULV010000198.1:0-7502 GCA_964445655.1 uncultured Granulosicoccaceae bacterium
GTGCTACCTCGAGCACTTTCATGGTGTCGTCACTGGCAAACTTCGCATCTCGATCAGCGAACACATACATCAAGCCACCACGGGCACGCACTTCCTCGACATTTGATTTGAGCTTCTCGACCAATTCATTATTGGGTGCGACGACAATGACAGGCATATCGGCATCTATCAATGCCAACGGTCCATGCTTGAGTTCCCCCGCGGCATAAGCCTCCGCATGGATGTAAGAAATTTCCTTGAGCTTCAAAGCACCTTCCATCGCTATCGGATACTGATCACCACGCCCGAGAAACAGGCTGTGATGCTTGTCAGCGAAGTCTTCAGCCAAGGCTTGAATCGCCTCATCCATACCCAGAACCTGCTCTATTTTCGCGGGCAAGCTTTGTAGAGCAGTCACAATTTGCTGCTCCTTTTCTTTTGTCATACGTTTGTGATGACCAACCGCGGCGGCCAGCATCAACAGACCGGACAACTGCACGGTAAACGCTTTGGTCGACGCAACGCCAATCTCCGCCCCTGCCTTCATCAAATATGTCATATCTGATTCGCGAGTCAACGAGGAGCCAGGTACGTTACAGATTGTCAGGCTGGTCATATAGCCCTGCTTCTTTGCCAAGCGCAAGGCGGCGAGCGTATCGGCAGTTTCACCTGATTGAGAAAGCGTGACAAAAAGACTGTTTGGTCGCACGAAGGACTGACGATAACGATACTCGGAAGCAATCTCGACGTTACACGACACGCCAGCAAAATCCTCAAACCAGTATCGTGCTGTCATACCAGCGTGGTAGCTGGTCCCACAGGCAATGATCTGCACATGTTCAACTTTTTTGAGCAAGGATTCAGCGTTTTCACCGAAAGCAGAATCAAGTACGACACCCGGGGCAAGTCGGTCTTCCAGAGTTCGTTGAATAGCAACCGGTTGCTCGTAAATTTCCTTTTGCATGTAATGGCGATACTTGCCTTTGTCGCTGGCATCATGCGACAAGGTCGACTCTTCGATCTTGCGAGTTACCGGATTACCTTTCGCATCGACCACTGACACGCCAGTGCGAGTGATCTCAGCAACATCACCTTCTTCAAGATAAGCGAAGCGACGAGTTACTGGCAACAGCGCCAGTTGATCAGAAGCGATGAAATGTTCACCAACACCATAACCGATGACCAAAGGACTACCTGAGCGCGCTACGATCAAATGATCAGGCTTGTTACGATCCATGATAACCGTGCCATAAGCGCCATCGAGTTGAGGAACTGCAGCTTGTACAGCTTTGAACAACGAGTCGGCAGACTTGAGTTCGTGATCGATCAGGTGTGCAATGACCTCTGTATCGGTGTCAGATACAAACGTGTATCCCAGACCAATCAAGTGTTTGCGCAGATCCGCATGGTTTTCAATAATGCCGTTATGCACAACCGCGATTCGGTCGCTTGATACATGAGGATGTGCATTTTTCTCGTTTGGCTCGCCATGCGTGGCCCATCGTGTATGCGCAATACCAATACCACCTAGCATACCGTGCTCGGCTACTGAATCGACAAGCGCCTTGACCTTGCCAACACGTCGAATACGATGCAGCTCGCCATCGTCGTCGACAGTAGCAATACCTGCCGAGTCATAGCCGCGATACTCAAGGCTTTGCAGGCCCATCAACAGTATTTCTGCTATATCTCGTTGTGCAACAGCACCGACGATTCCACACATAGATTCAATCTCTTTTATTTTTTCTTGACTGGTCGAGACCAGTTTTGAATATCGGTTTGCTTCGCCCGCGTCAGTGATAGCTTGTCTTTGGGCACATCTCGCGTGATCGTGGAACCTGCACCCACAGTAGCCCCGCTATGCACCGTAACCGGCGCAACGAGCGCGGAATTGGAACCAATGAACGCATCATCCTCGATGCTCGTGTGATGCTTGTAAGCTCCGTCATAGTTACAGGTTATGGTACCGGCACCTACATTGACGTTTTCACCCAGTGTTGCATCACCCACATAGCTTAGATGATTGATCTTGCTACCACGGCCAACAGTTGCGTTCTTTGTTTCAACAAAATTGCCAACCTTTGACTCATCAGCACAGCGCGTGCCTGGACGTAAACGGGCAAACGGTCCAATGTTGGCGTTTTGCCCGACCTCACTATCTTCGAGCACGGAGTTTGCCTGAATGGTCGTACCATCGGCAATCTTGCTGCCCGAAATCAGGCAATTCGGCCCGATGCTGACATTACTGCCCAACTCGCATTGGCCTTCAAACACACAATTCACATCAATGGATACATCAGTGCCTGTTTGTAATGAACCTCTTATATCGATACGTGAAGGATCTGCCAGTGTTACACCGGCGTCCATCAAATCATTGGCCAGCTGCGCCTGATGTAATCGCTCAACGCTTGCGAGCTGTGAGCGACTATTGATGCCATCAACCTCCCATGCATCATCAGGGTGCACGGCAACAATCGATAGCCCATCCTTGACCGCAAGCTCATGGATATCGGTCAGGTAGTATTCACCCTGCGCGTTATTGCTGTCGATGCGCGAGAGTAGATCTCGCAACAGCCCACCCTTGATCGAAACCACACCCGCATTGACTTCGCAAATCTGCAGTTGCTCTGGCGACGCATCCTTCTGCTCGACAACGCCGGTAATGGCGCCACCGTCGCGCAGAATGCGTCCATAGCCGGTTGGGTCATCCATAATCAGGGTTAGCAATCCGATGGTTTTCGCGTCACAGGTATCCAGCAAGGATTGGTAAGTGGATGCTCTTGTCAAAGGCACATCACCGTAAGTGATCAGCACGGTGTCCTCATCATCAATACCTTCAAGGCCCTGCTGCACCGCATGCCCTGTCCCGAGCTGCTCTGTCTGCATGGCCCACACGACGTCGTGCTTGATGGTGTTACGAACCGTTTCGGCCTCGTGACCGATGACTACATTGATACTGGCAGGTTTGAGGCTGGTGGAGGTATCGAGCACATGAGCCAACAGTGGCTTACCGGCCAGCGGATGCAATACCTTCGGCAAGCGAGACTTCATTCGCGTCCCTTTTCCGGCGGCGAGCACAACTATTCGTGTAGGCATGGGTCTGCTAGTCAAAAAAAGGCGAGATTAACTTATTAAATAGCGGACGGCTCGGTAATTTGGTTGAACGATTACCGAAGAAATCGATTGGACTTAGCAGCGAAAGCTGAACCCTCTCACACTGAGGCGTATTCGACTCCACGGCGATGGGTGTTTACGGTCGTCATGATATTGGCAGACGAGGTGTTTTCGTCACTTTCGTGACGGCTGCCCCTGTCACCAGAATGTGCTCTGGGGTCTTCATGAGCGACTGAAGATGTACCCTATGATACGGCGCAGTGTACGGCTTAGCGGAAGGCGTAATAGTCGGTCGACGATACAGGTCGTCTTTCCGGATTCTCGAATACGCAAGGAGCTGCCTGGCTTGGCCAGCCGGGAATGGATCCGGGCACTGAGGCCCGCTCAGAAAAGGGTGTTCTGAGCAGGGCCTCGAGTCATTTACCTTACTTTTCGTATCTTACTTTTCGAACTTATAGGGTTCCGCTTCAAGCGTCATGATGTAGGCAACCACATCTTCGATGGCCTGATCGTCTTTCAGAATCTGAGCCATCGGGGCCATGATCGCACCAGCTGTGTCACCTTCTGCAGAGCCACGCAGGCCAGATTTGAAATTCTGCAGCTGAGACACCAGATACCACTCGAACTGCCCGGCAAGCCGTGGAGACTTGATCCCTGCATTGCCCTCGCCATTGACCCCGTGGCAACCCGAACAGACGCCGTACAGCGCCTCTCCGCGTTCGGCATTTCCATCGAAATCTGATGCCATGAGGCCGACAGAAGCCAGTAACAGCAGTGGTGCGCCTAAAAGTGTGAATTTCATTCAATTTATTCCCTGATCGGACCGCAAATGGAACCGCCCTATTCGGAAATTATTCCGATTCCGGCGCTGGTTCCCCTATTTTATTTTAACTTTCGTTAACTACACTGAATCAAGTTGAACTCCGAGACTGGATTCAAGTCTCGATGTGTCATGTACAAACAATAAAGATTCATAATAGTCCAGATGGTCACCGCAATTCAATCAGCCAACAAGCCGAGAAATGAAGAGCAAATGAGCAATGGCGATCCTGCGCTTTTTTCAGAACTAGCCGCCGTACTGAGCAGCTATGCCAGCGCCCGCACGACTGGGAAGGTGGTTGAGCATCACGATTACGCTACGCTGAAAAGCAAGCTCAAGGCGCTCGATATTCAGGTCGGTAGCCAGTCCTGGGACAGCGTGTGGGCCACTGTCCACGCCTATCTGGACAACAGCGTCAAAACTGCCCATCCACAGTATTTCAATCAGCTCTGGGCAGGCCAATCGGAACCCGCTCTGGTCGGCAGCATAATCGAAGCCATTGCCAACACGTCAATGTACACCTATGAAGTGGCGCCGGTTGCAACCATTGTCGAGAACGAGATGCTCGGAGTATTCAAGCGAATCTTCGGCTTCGAATCCGGCGATGCCCAGGTGACCAGCGGTGGCAGTAACAGTAACTACGTGGCCTTGCTGCTGGCCTTACATCGGAAATTCCCCGAACTCAAGCAATCTGGCCTGTATGGATTACCTAAATGTGCGGTTTTCGTATCGAGCGAAGCGCACTATTCCATGGACAAGGCAGCAGTCATGTCGGGAATCGGTCTTGATTCCTTATTCAAGATTCCCACGGACGATCGCGGAGTCATGCGAACCGATGAGCTGCAAAAGCAGATACAGGCCTGCATTGACGAAGGTCGTGTACCCGTGAGCATTATCGGTACGGCTGGTACCACCGTGCGCGGCGTCTTTGATGATTTCGAAAGTCTTGCAAAAATCGCCAAACAACATGATTGCTGGCTCCACGTTGATGGTGCCTGGGGCGGTGCTGTCGCCTTCTCAAGCGAGCAGCGAAAATTCCTGCAAGGCTTCGACAAGGCCGATTCAATGACCTGGGACGCTCACAAGATGCTCGGTGTGCCCCTGATGTGCGGCGTACTCTTTACCCGAGACACTGGCGGATTTGACCAAGTATGCAATCTGGGCGATACATCCTACATATTCCACGATAGCGAAGATCGTCAGGATCTGGGTCCATACTCGCTACAGTGCGGACGACGAGTCGATATGCTCAAGATGTGGCTGGAATATATCTACTATGGTGAAGAGGGTCTTGAAGCCAGAATTGACCATTTCATGCATCTGTCGGCCGTCGCTGAACAGCGAATCAAAGCGGAACCATCTCTCGAATTGCAAACTGAGCGCTGGATAAACAATATCTGCTTCCGAAGTACTGTATGTGAGAACGGGGATTTGAACAGTTTCAACAAGACCGTACGCCAGCGCCTCCATACAACGGGCAGTTCTTTTGTGAATATCGCTTACCTGAACGATGATTTGACCATCCGTCTGATCATCACCAATAAGGATGTTACCGAAGCGGACATCCATGAATTCTTCGACTTGTGGCTCGCCGCAGCGGCAGAAACAAATAAGGAGATGATGCAATGTGCATAGCATTGGACACCATTCTGGCGGATCAGCAGACCCATGACGCTCGCGACAAGTTTGCCAGCATATTCCAGCAATTGATGGAAGCAAAGGTATTGACTGCGAACGTATCGGATAGCCCGTGCGAGCAACGCAAAGCGATTGCCGCGCAACTCACCGAGCTCGCCAGTTCCCATGAAGAGTGTCTGCAGACACTAGCCAGACATGACACCTATAGCCGCCACATCATCGGTACGCAAGACAACTGGGTAGGCTTGATATGTCGCTGGGAACAGAACATTACCTCGACCATTCACGGCCACCCGGCATTTGCCTACTATCAAGTTCTGGGAGGGCGCATCGCCATGGAGTTGTTCAAACCTGTCAGCGCGAGTGAAGCGACGATGGTGTCGACGACCGAAATGTGTGCCGGTGACAATATCCTCAGTACACAGCAGGAAGGACAATACGACAACCTTGTACACCGGATCAGAACCGAAAGCCCGGGCGTGTTTACACTACATCTGTACTCGGATAACCCGGCGAAGGGTCAGGTTTTCAAGGCAGTCTAAACGAAAAAACCCGGACTCAGCTTGTCGCCAAATCCGGGTTTGAAGTTCGAACAAAACTCGCGACGAGTGTCGCCGCCAGAATATTATTTACGTAGCTTCTTGATCAACTGCAGCTGGGCTGCAGCTTCAGCTAATTGCGACTGAACCGCCTGATAATCAATTTCACCAGGCTTGCTACCAGCGAGCGCGGCTTCTGCATCATCCTTCGCTTTCTGTGCCTCAGCTTCGTCGAGCTCTTCCACGCGCAAGGCCGTATCGGCAAGAATGGTTACGACGTAGGGCTGAACCTCAAGCACGCCACCCGAGACATAGATGTCAAGTTCTTCTTCGCCATCATTAACAGGATGAACACGAATCTCACCCGGCTTGATGCGCGTGATGAAAGGCGTGTGGCCGGGTGCGATACCGACCTCACCCATCTGAGCTGACGCGCTTACGAGTTTCGCCTCGCCGGAGAAGATTTCTTTCTCCGCTGAGACGATCTCGACATGCAGTGAGGCAGCCATGGCTTACGCCGCTTCCTTCTTGGCGTTCTCGACAACTTCTTCGATCGTGCCCTGCATGTAGAACGCTTGTTCTGGCAAGTGATCGTACTCACCGGCGACGATACCCTGGAAGGCCGAAATCGTGTCTTTCAACGATACGTACTTACCAGGAGAGCCTGTGAAGACTTCTGCTACGAAGAATGGTTGAGACAGGTAACGCTGAACTTTTCGTGCACGAGATACGACGAGTTTGTCTTCTTCTGAAAGTTCGTCCATGCCGAGGATCGCGATGATGTCACGCAGTTCCTTATACCGCTGAAGCGTGTTCTGTACGGAACGCGCTGTGTCGTAGTGTTCCTGACCAATAACTAATGGGTCGAGCTGACGGCTGGTAGAGTCAAGTGGATCCACCGCAGGGTAGATACCCAGTTCCGCGATATTTCGAGACAGTACAACGGTTGCATCGAGGTGAGCAAAGGTTGTTGCTGGCGATGGATCGGTCAAGTCATCAGCCGGTACGTATACGGCCTGGATCGATGTAATCGAACCGGTCTTGGTTGAGGTAATACGTTCCTGCAGCGCACCCATCTCTTGCGCCAGTGTTGGCTGGTAGCCTACCGCCGATGGCATACGACCCAGAAGTGCTGATACTTCAGTTCCCGCCAGAGTGTAGCGATAGATGTTGTCGATAAACATCAGAACGTCACGGCCTTCATCACGGAAGAACTCCGCCATGGTCAGACCCGTCAGGGCCACGCGAAGACGGTTGCCCGGTGGTTCATTCATCTGACCGTACACGAGCGATACCTTGTCGAGTACGTTGGAGTCTTTCATCTCGTGGTAGAAGTCGTTCCCTTCACGAGTACGCTCACCAACACCTGCGAATACCGAGAAGCCTGAGTGCTCGATCGCGATGTTACGAAT
>CAYULV010000199.1:0-7449 GCA_964445655.1 uncultured Granulosicoccaceae bacterium
CAGCGTTCCAGATTTGCTCGAAAGTGCGCAAGCGCAGGGAGCGAGTTCGACCGGGAGAATTCAAACAGGTCTGGACGGGATAGGGTGTTCGGTAGGTAGCCCTGGCCACAAGCGCGATCCATTTTTGATCATACTCATGATGGTATCTTCGTTGTGGATACTGGTATCACGGAAGCTACGCCGCCAGTTCGTGTGAATAAAGCGAACGACTGTTTGTTACTTGCCATACATTTCATTAGTACGTAAGTAACAGTTAAATAAATCGAGAAAGAAAAAAGCCCGCTAGACGCGGGCTTTTTTATCTTGCAGATTTCCGAGAATAGAAACTAGCAGCTGTAGTACATATCAAACTCAACCGGATGCGTAGACATACGCAGACGTGTCACTTCTTCCATCTTCAGATCGATATAGCCATTGATCTGATCGTCAGTGAAAACACCGCCGGCAGTCAGGAAGCCACGGTCTGCATCGAGTGCTTCGAGCGCTTGATCCAGTGATGAACACACCTGAGGGATGTTCGCTGCTTCTTCAGGAGGCAGGTCATAGAGATCCTTGTCAGATGCATCGCCTGGGTGGATCTTGTTCTGGATGCCGTCGAGGCCAGCCATCATCAGAGAGGCAAATGTCAGGTATGGGTTGCCCGTTGGATCAGGGAAACGTACTTCAATACGACGTGCCTTCGGGTTGGAGACGTATGGGATTCGGACAGAGGCTGAACGGTTGCGGGCAGAGTATGCCAACATGACCGGCGCTTCAAAACCAGGTACCAGACGCTTGTAGCTGTTGGTTGACGCATTGGCGAACGCATTGATCGCTTTTGCATGCTTGATCACACCACCGATGTAGTGCAGGGCAGTTTCGGACAAGCCGCCATACAGATCGCCAGCAAATGTGTTGTCACCACCTTTGAATAGTGATTGGTGAACGTGCATGCCACTACCGTTGTCGCCGACAATAGGCTTGGGCATGAATGTCGCGGTGCGACCAAACTGGTGAGCAACATTGTGGACGACGTATTTGAGAATCTGTACGCCATCGGCACGCTTTACCAGAGTGTCGAATTTTGTACCGATTTCGCACTGTCCGGCAGTACCTACTTCATGGTGATGAACTTCAGGGATTACACCCATCTGCTCCAGCACTAGGCACATGGTGGCACGCAAGTCATTCAGAGAATCAACCGGTGGTACGGGAAAGTAACCGCCTTTGACGCGAGGACGGTGACCGATGTTGCCGCCTTCCATTTTTTTGTTTGAGTTCCATTCGGCTTCGTCCGAATCGATCGCATAGCTCATGCCTTTCATTTGAGTCGACCAACGAACATCGTCGAACACAAAGAATTCTGGTTCAGGGCCGAAGTAGGCTGTGTCTGCGATACCGGTTGATGCGAGATAAGCTTCTGCGCGTTTGGCAACCGAGCGTGGGTCACGCTCATAGCCTTCCATGGTGTCAGGCTCAATGATGTCGCAACGGATATTGATTGTGCTCTCTTCAGTGAACGGGTCGAGTACGGCGGTTGACGCATCTGGCATCAACAACATGTCTGATGCATTGATCCCTTTCCAACCCGAGATGGATGAACCATCGAACGGCTGGCCATCTTCGAAGACATCTTCTTCGAATTGCGAAACCGGGACAGACGTGTGCTGTTCCTTGCCTCGGGGATCGGTGAAGCGAAAATCGACGAACTTAACGTCGTTATCCTTGATGGTTTTAAGAACGTCACTGGCGGACATGTTTTTTCCTCGTAATTTCTGGATGAATTAATAACTGGTGTACTTTGCACCGGCCTTCACTGAGGTAGTGCACGGCATGTACCAAGCGTAAAAAATGATTTAAATCTATAAAAATCAATTAGTTAAGTTTTTTTGGCGATATGAATATGCACCATTTTAGTGCGATACCTCTAGCATCGCACTAAAATGGTGCGATTCGGTCGGCCGTAAAAATTCTGATGGCACGCAGCAATATCGCGCGGGCAGTGTAGCGTATCCCGCGAGTGGCTGAGGATTCAGTACACTGGCGGACTTTTTCCGAGGATTAAGAATCACCATGGTCGATGCGGCTGCAAAGCTCGATGCAAGGCCCGATGTCAAGACGTTCCAAGGCATGATCGCCGTTCTGCAGGACTACTGGTCTGAGCAGGGTTGCCTGGTGCAACAGTCATATGACATGGAGATGGGCGCTGGAACCTTCCATAGTTCAACGTTCCTCAGGGCCATCGGTCCTGAGCCATGGCATGCTTGTCATACCCAGTCATCGCGACGCCCGACCGATGGTCGCTATGGCGAAAACCCGAATCGCCTGCAGCACTACTACCAGTTTCAGGTAGCGATGAAACCTTCACCTGAAAACATGCAGGACATCTATCTCGGCTCACTTGAAGCACTTGGCTTCAATACACTCGAGCATGACATTCGTTTTGTTGAAGACAACTGGGAATCACCGACCTTAGGTGCCTGGGGACTGGGGTGGGAGGTCTGGCTTAACGGCATGGAAGTCACGCAGTACACCTACTTCCAGCAATGTGGGGGTCTTGCATGTAACCCGGTACTGGGTGAGCTGGCCTACGGTATCGAACGTCTGGCTATGTATATTCAGCAAGTTGAAAGTGTTTACGACCTTGTCTGGGGACACACTGCAGCAGGTCCCGTGACTTACGGTGATGTCTTTCATCAAAACGAGGTAGAACAATCAGCCTATAACTTTGAACATGCCGATGTTGATGCCTTGTTCCTGCAGTTTGATCAATGCGAAAAAGACTGTGCGCATTTGTGTGAACAGGGTTTGCCGATGCCTGCCTATGAGCAGGTGCTTCGTGCGTCTCATTCGTTCAATTTGCTTGACGCAAGGCACGCCATATCGGTGACCGAACGACAACGTTACATTTTGCGTGTGCGAACCTTATCGCGACAGGTGGCAGAAGCCTGGCAAGCGAAACGCGAAGCTTTGGGTTTCCCTTTGTTGAAGGATCCGTCCGCGAAGGCAGCGGCCAAAGCAGCGGCTAAGGCTTCTTCCAAGTCTGCGGCTGACTCGACGTCGAAAAACAAAAGCGACAAGGGTGAGGTGACCCGTGGCTAATTTGCTGATCGAATTGGGTTGCGAAGAATTGCCAGCAGGCTCGATGATGGCGCTTGCCAGTCACTTGGGCACTGGCGTACACAAGGTTCTGAGCGATGCGGGGCTGGCCGACGCTGCGCCAGAAATTTTTGCCACGCCTCGTCGTCTCGCGGTGCGCTTGTCTAACGTCGGTGAACGTCAGGCGGATAAAGAAGTCGAGAGACGTGGTCCATCTGTTGCCGCTGCCTACAAGGATGGCGAACCGACCAAAGCCTTGCAGGGGTTTATGCGTTCGGCCGGTGTCAGCATTGATGACTTGCAAACCATCAGTACACCTAAAGGTGACTGGCTGACGGTCAAGCAAACGCAACAGGGTGAAACGCTTGAAAGTCTCTTGCAATCCTCCCTGCCGGAAATCATCAAAACCATGCCGATGCCCAAGCGCATGCGGTGGGGTGATCAGGCACATGAATTTCTGCGCCCGGTTGTCTGGTTACTGGCATTGCACGGTAGCGCCACCTTGAAACTTGAGTTACTGGGATTGAGTGCAAGCAATACCAGCCTTGGACATCGTTTTCATGCGCCAGAGCCCATTGTTGTTACCGAAGCCTCCGCTTATGAAGACTTGCTTGAGCAAGCCCATGTGCTTGCCGATGCGAGAAAGCGACGGGAAAAGATCGTCGCCGGTGTCAAGCAAGAAGCGGCAAGACTCGGCGGTGATCCTGTGATGGATGAGGAACTGGTCGATGAGGTCAATGCCTTGGTCGAATGGCCGGTTGCGATGGCGGGAACCTTCGATGCCGAGTTTCTTGAAATACCTAAAGAGGCGTTGATACAAACCATGCAGGAAAATCAACGTTACTTTGCACTACTTGATGGCAAGGGTGAATTGATGCCGGCGTTCATCACGGTAGCCAACCTTGAATCAGTGTCCCCGCAAACGGTGGTCGATGGAAATGAGCGTGTCATACGACCGCGCTTTGCCGATACGATGTTTTTCTGGAATCAGGACAAGCAGCGCACCCTGGAGTCACATCGCGGTGACCTTGATCGTTTGTTGTTTCAGGAAAAGCTCGGTAGTGTGTCGGACAAATGCACACGCATGCAAGGCGTCTCATCATGGCTTGCGACTGCATTTGGTGCCAATGAAGCTGATGCCAGTCTTGCAGCCAGTCTGTGCAAATGTGATCTGAATACTGAAATCGTCAAGGAACTTGCCAAGATGCAGGGCATTGCCGGTCGTTACTATGCGTTGCGTGATGGTCATGGCAAGGATGTCTGTGTTGCCATGGAAGAACATTACTACCCCAAGCAATCCGGTGGCGCTTTACCCGGTAACACGACGGCATCCATCGTATCGATTGCAGACAAGATCGATACCCTTGTTGGTATTTTTGGCATTGGCATGAAGCCGACCGGGGCTAAAGATCCGTTTGCCTTACGTCGTGCCTCACTGGGTATTCTCAGAATTCTGATCGAACTACAACATGACATCAGTTTGTCAGCGCTTGTCGACAAGTCTATCGATACTTACGGCGATTTGCTTGCCAGTGCCAAGCCCGATGAGCTTCGTTCTGAGGTACTTGCTTATATGCTCGAACGTTTGCGCGGCTACTTTACTGCCGACCGGGGATTTGCCGCAGAGGCGGTCGAGGCGGTTCTGGCAAAAAGGCTCTCGCACCCGCTTGATATGCAAATGCGTCTTGATGCGATCGAGTCCTTTCGCAAGACTGAAGAATCCGCTGCACTTGCAGCGGCCAGCAAACGTATCGGTAATTTGCTCAAGAAGGTAGACACATCCGTACCGGAAAATGTCAACGAAGCTTTGTTGAGCGACTCGGCTGAACAAGCCTTGTTTGCTGTGCTCGATAAACAGTCTGGTCTGGTTAACGACCATCTTGCATCGCGTGACTACGCGTCGGCCATGAAGGTCACGTCAAGTTTGCGTGACGCGGTGGATAGTTTCTTTGAAGGCGTCATGGTCATGGACAAGGACGAGGCTGTGCGAGACAACCGGCTCGCCTTGATCAAGCAAGTTAATGAGCTGTGTTGTGCAACAGCGGATATTTCGCGGCTGCAAGGGCAGGATAAGACGTGAAGTTGATCGTTCTTGATCGCGATGGTGTTATCAATGAAGATCGCGGCGAACCGATCACCTCTGCCGATGATTGGGTGCCGATCTCCGGCAGCCTTGAGGCAATTGCCCGCTTGCATCAGGCGGGTTGGCACGTTGCCGTTGCCAGCAACCAAAGCGGTATCGCGCGCGGCTTGATGGAGCTTGATGACTTGCAGGCCATCCATCAAAAAATGCATGAAATGGTTAATCAGGCAGGCGGTCGTATCGATGTTGTAGCATTCTGTCCGCATAGCGATGCAAACCAGTGCGCCTGCCGTAAGCCGGCACCCGGCATGTTGTACAGTATCAGTGAACGCCTGGATATTGATCTGAGTACCGTGGTACTGGTCGGTGATTCTTTGCGCGATATGCAAGCGGCGATGGCTGCTGCTGCGCAACCGATCATGGTACGCACCGGTAAAGGGCAATCCACTCTTGATAGTAACAAGGGGCTTGAGCATATACCGACCTATGACGACTTGTTAAGTTATGTTGATACCTTGCTCGCACCCGTAGACGAAGAAGACGCCTGATATGTATCGACTCTGGTTAACCTTCAGAAGCCTTATCTTCTGGATTCTGCAGATTGTGGTGACCTTGGTTATGGGGGCGCCAGTGTTGCTTGCCGGTCTGCTCTCGTATCGTTGGGGGTATTCTCTGGCAGTGCTCTGGAATCGATTTAACGTCTATGGGCTACGGTATATCTGTGGTGTTAAATGGCGTCTGGAAGGAAAAGAAAACCTGCCGGACAAACCCTGCATCGTTCTGTGCAAGCATCAGTCAACCTGGGAAACCTACTTCCTGCCCATGACCTTTAGTCCGGCAGTGTATGTTGCCAAACGTTCTTTACAATGGATTCCCATCTTTGGCTGGGTGTTGGTGGTGTTGCGATTCATCATGATCGATCGCAAGTCTGGACGCTCTGCTATCCAGCAAATGACAGAGCAAGCGACCGATCGACTGTCACGCGGCCGCTGGGTCCTGATATTTCCAGAAGGTACCAGGCGCCCGGTGGGTGCCGAACCCAACTACCGAATCGGTGGCGCTATAGTCGCTGAGAAATCCGGATACGATGTCTTGCCTATCGCGATGAATGCCGGAGAATTCTGGCCGCGCATGGGCTTTATCAAGTGGCCTGGCGAAATCACCGTCACGATCGGACCTGTTATCACCAGCGCTGGCAAGGATGCGGCAACGATCATGGCCGAGACTCAAGAGTGGATTGAAGGCCGGATGGCTGAGATCACTGTCAAGGATCGATTCCCTTACAAGGGTTGACGCGCGGCTAAAGGTGATGGATGCCATCAGTCGTCAGTTCCTGATCGAGGTCAGGCTCAAAGAAGAAAAAGCGCCGGATTATTCGTGCTACCCGTTTTCCTTGCCTGCTATCAAAGATTTCGAGTCACTGCGTTTACACCCGAAGGTGACTTTCCTCGTTGGTGAAAATGGTTCGGGGAAATCGACCTTGCTAGAAGCGATCGCTATTGCCTGGGGGTTCAATCCGGAAGGAGGGACCAAAAATTTCGCTTTCACGACGCGCGAATCGCATTCTGAACTGCATCAATACTTGCGTTTGTCTCGGGGTGTTGCCAAAGCTCGCGATGGATTCTTCTTGCGCGCAGAGAGTTTTTTCAACGTCGCCAGTGAAATCGACGCACTGGATGAAGAACCTGCTTTTTCACCGCCCATCAAGGATTCATACGGCGGGAATTCCTTACATCATCAATCCCATGGGGAATCATTCATGTCGTTGATGATGAATCGCTTTTCCAGGGACTCCTTGTTCATCCTTGATGAGCCGGAAGCTGCCCTGTCGCCGTCACGGCAGATGGCGATGTTGGTTCGCATGAAAGAGTTGATTGGCAAGAACTGTCAGTTTGTCATAGCAACGCATTCCCCGATATTGATGGCCTATCCTGATGCCGATATACAACTCATCACGGAGAAGGGGATTGTGAAATCGAACTACGAGGATACGGAGCACTTTCAGATAACGCGTCAGTTTTTGAATAACCCTGACGGAATGCTTAAGCAACTGCTGGGCACCGACTGAGTTAAGCTCGACTGAGGTAACCTGGACTGAAGTCATCGAGCCGCAGGAACAGTTCTTTCCTGATACAAGGATTGTTTGTACTTAATATTTGTACTTATATGTTTGTACTTATACAGTGACGGTCCCTTGCACCAGGATATGTGTCTCGCCGCCGATGAGTATCTTGCTGTCTTTGTTGCTGATATACACTCGGCCATGCCGGTCAATGCTAGTGCCTTGT
>CAYULV010000200.1:0-7421 GCA_964445655.1 uncultured Granulosicoccaceae bacterium
CCATGACCCGCCGAGTTGACCAAGGCGTCAATTCGTCCCCATTCGTTCATTGCCGCATCAACAAGCTTTTGCAGATCCGGTGTTGATTTGTTTGTACCGGTTACACCAACTCCACCCAGCTCTTTGGCCAGGGCTTCACCCTTACCCGATGAAGACAAGATGCCGACCTTAAATCCATCAGCCGCCAGTGCTCTCGCACTGTCAGCGCCCATACCACTACCACCGGCTGTAATTAACGCTACTTTTGTCATTGTGTATCCCCTGGTTTTATTGTGATAAACCCGAACCTGATCAAGCCATGTCGCAATAGGTCCGCTCCAAAACAGTTTTATCGATGGTTTTACGATAAGTGAATGCGTTTTTTTCCCTTTACTCGTGCAATAAGCACTGCAGCAGCCTCGCACCTGCAAATGTTCGTATATGGTGTCTCCGCGCCTGATTTGACGATCATGCAGTCTACTTTACTTATCAGTAAACAAGCTGAAAGCCCCTGTTTTCAAGGCTTTCAGCCTGCACCCACTTTTGCTTAATGGACTTTACAGAACTAGACCTGATAGCGTCTGTCACTAGTACTGCATGCCACGTTTTGTGTGTATGCAGCCATTTACTACCAAGAGGAAGGTCCACATGCATAATGAACATCTATCTGCCAGTGTCTTCGCTATTTGTTTTGGTGTGACATGTGTCGTTGTTGGTTTCTCACTTATCGGCTTTGCAGCAATGTAAACCAGATTAGGCCAGCCTCTTCGGGCTGGCCTCAACCGACCGACTAAGGCATAGCGATACAAATCCTGCCTGACATTGCCCCGTGTAATGTATTGAGTGGGCTTAACAACGTCACGCGCCTGTCAATACTGCTGCTCTAACCTTAGCCAGTAATGCATCTGATGCATTGGCCAACAAGCCGGTATCCGAACCACACGCGACAAAAGTGAAGCCTTCGTGCAAAAGTTCGGACGCAAAGTCAGGATCCATGACAAGTGTGCCAACAGGTATCCCTTTCGCCATCAGTTTTTTAGCGGCCGGCTTTATCAGCGTCCAGACTTCATCGTCCATGGGCTTACCCGCTTTGCCAATATCTGCTGCGATATCAGCCGGACCAAAGAAAATACCCGAAACACCACTCACCGCTGCAATCGCTTCTGCCTGTTCGACAGCAGCTCGCGTTTCAAGCTGCAACAGAACCGTTGTCTCCTGCTCGACGCGTGACACATAGTCAGTGATGCGACCAAACTTTGTCGCCCTGGTTGATCCGGCGACTCCTCGGATACCCTTGGGCGGATAACGTGTTGCTGCTACCGCCTGCATCGCTTCTTCCACTGATTGAATCATGGGAAACAGTAATCCCGGTGCACCAAGATCAAGTAAACGCTTAACGGCAACAGCGTCATTCCATTCAACGCGCACCATTGCGGTGGTTTCAGATGAAGCAAATGCTTGCAACTGCCCCAGAACACTGAAGTAATCGTTCGGGCTATGCTCCATGTCGAGCAATACCCAATCATAGCCAGCCGATGCAATCACTTCGGCGGCGTAGTTGTTACACAAGCTGATCCAGAGCCCAATCTGTTTTTCACCTCGCGCTATGCCATGGGTGAATTTGTTTTCTTCAAGTTGCATCAACTGACAAGCTCGCCGTTACGAACGGATTCTTCGACAGCAGCAATGTCGTTTGCGGAAAGTCCGTATTCTTGAGCAGCTGTTTCAGCTGAAATATAGCCGCGTGCGAGATCACGTTTGACAAGATCAGTGTCTCGATCTTCTGGCTTGCCATAACCAGCGCCGCCCGGGAACGCCATCATGACCTTGCGACCGTGCGGAACAAACTGCTTGCCTTTGACATGCATGGTCGTACCGTCATCCTGTGCGATGGTCGTTGCAGCACCAGGCCCACCGCCGCGACGACCTCTCGCGGGATGCTCGCCACGATCGAACATGGCTTGTATATCAAACTCATGACCTTCCTGTGCGCCAACCTCCATGAATTGCCCTAGACCACCGCGAGTCGCACCTACTCCACCGGAATCAGGCCGTAGCTCCTTGCGCCAGATAATGACCGGGCCCGCATGCTCTGTCGCTTCGATAGGCATGGTCATGACACCTGAGGGAAATGCCGTTGCATTCATACCATCATGTTCAGGACGCGCACCCGAGCCACCCGAATTAAAGGTCAGTACTTCCGAACGACGGGCATGAGCCGGTGCAGGCGCGTCGGTACGCGGACGTAACGACACTTGAAAATTGCACAAGCAACCAGCCCCCTCTGCCGGTACCAAACCCGGAACAATCTGGTCAAACGCGGCATATACCGTGTCCGGCACAAAGTGCCCAACTATATGACGCAAGGCTACGGGTGCTGGATGCAAGGCATTAACGATAGTATTTTCTGGCGCGACGATTTCAAACGGTGCCAGTGATGCGGCATTGTTTGGTATCTCAGGTGCTATGGCCACTTTCAAAGCGTAACAGGCATACGCCTTCGCATATACCAGCGGACAGTTGATACCCTTTTTATCAAGACCAGAAGAACCGGTGAAATCGGACACGATGCGATCTTCGTGAACAGATACTTTAACTTTCAAGGTGATAGGAACATCAAACCCATCAACAGTCATCTCACCACTCGCTTCCTTTTTCGGCAAAGCCGCGATGCAGGCCAGCGTCGCAGTACGTGAATTCTCCAATATGAAGTTGGCAATGCCATCAAGGTCCTTAAGCTCGAACTCTTCCATCATGTCGATCAAACGCCGATGGCCAATTTCGTTACACGTTGCCAGTGCATAAACATCGCCGACAAGCTGATCAGGCTCCCGCACATTCCCTCGTATGATTTTGATCAAGGTCTCGTCAACCGTGCCTCGTTCGGCAAACTTCATGATCGGTATATAAAGCCCCTCTTCATAGACGCTGTGGGCGTCAGCACCAAAACCACGACCGCCAATATCAACAACATGTGCCGTACAAGCGAAAAACCCGACCAACTCATTTTTGTAGAACGACGGTGTCACCATCGTTATGTCGTGTAAATGACCCGTTCCCTCCCAGGGATCATTGGTTATATAAACATCCCCTTCAAACATATTGTCACGACCAATGCGACGAATAAAATGCCCAACGGCATCAGCCATCGCGTTTACATGTCCCGGTGTACCAGTCACTGCCTGAGCCAACATATTGCCATGCGTGTCGTACACACCCGCTGACAAATCGCCGGCCTCTCTGACAGATGTAGAAAACGCTGTTCTGACCAACGCTTGCGCCTGCTCTTCCACCACTGAAATCAAACGATTCCACATGACCTGAAAGACAACGGTTGATTGTTCTCTAGCCATCTTGTTTATCCTTTTGCCAACACATCAATACAACCGTCAGTTTGCCTTAGGGCATCGCGGCTCGCGGGGATAATGATCGTGGTTTCTGCCTCCACGATAGCGGCAGGCCCGGATACACTCTGCCCCGATTGCATCGTGTCTCTATCAACGATATGAGCGTCCAGATAACGCGCCGAGACGGGATCAAACACCTGGCGTACGCCGGTTGATATCGCAGCCGATTTATCAGAAATACTGTCAATACGATCAACGGTTTCCGGTGGCGTCGTGGCGTTGACCGACCAAACGGTTATTTCAACATCCATCCCGGCAACCACTCGACCGAACAGTTTGGTGTAATCCTCTTCGAATCGCGCAAGGAAAGTATCAGCGCTTGGATTCATGGCTTGCTTCTCGGTCAACTCGATGGGAATCTCCCAACCCTGCCCCGAGTAACGCATATACACTTTGAACTCAGCATATATGTCGCTTTTGTCGTCACAACTGCGCACAAAACCTGTGGCTTCCTGTTTCAACTCGCTGAGCAAATTCTTTATTCGATCACCATCAAAGTCACTGAGCTTCATGTAAACAGAGCGATTGGCTTCAAAACTGAACGGCGCCCGCAAGAAGCCGATTGCAGAACCGACACCAGCGCCCGGTGGGACTATCAAGCGATCGACACCGAGCTTCTCACACAGTCGCCCCGCATGTAATGGTGCAGCACCACCGAAGGCAATCATGGTGTATTCCGATAAATCCTCGCCATTTTCAACCGCATGAACACGTGCGGCATTGGCCATGTTCTCATCGACCACCTCAGCAACGCCAAATGCTGCTTCGACTGGGTCCATACCTAAGGTGTCACCAATACTCGTCTGTAAGGCGGTTCTGGATTTATCGGGATACAGCGTTATTGAACCACCGGCAAAGTTATCCGCATCCAGCTTGCCTAAAACCAGATCAGCATCAGTGACCGCTGGGCGTTCGCCACCCCGGCCATAGCAGGACGGACCCGGTTCGGAACCAGCGCTTTCAGGTCCCACTCGAATTTGCCGCAGCGAATCGACATGAGCGAGCGATCCGCCACCGGCGCCAATTTCCACCATATCGATCACGGGTATGGAGATAGGCATGCCAGAGCCTTTTTTGAATCGGTAGGTTCGCGCCACTTCAAATACCCGTGATGTTTTTGGCGTTTGGTTTTTGATCAGGCAGATCTTTGCCGTGGTGCCGCCCATATCAAATGACAATACTTTTTCCAGGCCATAACGCGCAGCAATATTGGCCGCAAATACAGCCCCACCTGCCGGCCCGGATTCGACCAGACGAACCGGGAAGTCCGCCGCATTCTTGATGGAGATGATGCCTCCGCCCGAATGCATCAAAAAGATACGACAGCTGACGCCTTCATCGGCGAGGCGCTCTTCAAGGCGACCCAGATAGGACGCCATCAGTGGCTTGATGTAAGCATTCGCCACCACCGTATTGAAGCGCTCATATTCACGCATCTGCGGTGATACTTCTGAGGAAATCGAAATGGCCACATCAGGTAGCTTCTCGCGTAGAACGTCACGCACCATCTGCTCATGCGCTGGATTCAGGTACGAGTGAATCAAACCAACCGCAACAGACTCGAATCCTGCCACCGCGATTTGATCAACCACCGCCTCGACATCTGAGCGCTTGAGTGGAATGAGCACATCACCGTTTGCATCGACACGTTCATCGACAGTGAATCTCATCTGTCGTGGTAACAAAGGCTCGGGCAAATTCAGATTCAAATCATATTGTTCAAAACGGCTTTCCGTACGCATTTCGATGACATCACGAAATCCATTGGTCGTGATCAAAGCTGTCTTGGCGCCACGTCGCTCTATCAAAGCATTGGTCGCCAACGTGGTCCCGTGGATGATCTGACCGATTTCCTCAGGCTTTATATTGGCTTTTTGACAGACCTGATGCAGACCATCAATGATGGCGGTTTCCGGTGCCGCATAGGTTGTCAGAACCTTGGTCGAAAAACTCTCGCCGAACTTTTCGAGCACGACATCGGTAAAGGTACCGCCAATGTCGACACCGAGCCTGTAGTGACTATTCTTCATTCTTTTCCTGTAGGGGCTGTTATTGAGCGCGATTCGTCTACGCGCTTCAGTGTCGCCGAACCATCGCCCAGCTAGGGGCAAGAAATCAAATAGTTTATCCTGCTAGGGGTGATAGATTTTTTTTATTGTCTAGTATTTTCGGCAATCGCTGTCGCCAATTTTGCCGCGCTGACGACGTAGTTAGGCACTTTTGATTCATCGTATCGGGCGAAAAAATCCAACGGCGATGGTGTCCAACCACAGTCGATCGGTACCAGTTCGCCGCGTGAGATCTGCTCTCTGATCAACTGATTTGGCAGCAAGGCAATACCCATCCCATCGATCGCCATCGGGACGCAGCTGTTCAGACTACTGGAATGGATTATCTGGCTCTCGGGCAGGGAATTTTCGCGGCAAAACGCATGCAATTCATGACCGGCTGAGGTATGCCGAGCATGGGTAAGAATCGGGTATGTGAATACAAGATCGAGCGTGGGTTGTGAGCCCAACTCTTTGCGGATGGCCTGATTGACGACCCACTGGTAAGGATAGCCACCAAGTGACAAGTCAGCTCCGACGTTAAGGGTCGATTGCCCCGTGTGCAGCGCGAGATCCAACTCTTCAGCCACCAGCAAACGCTCAATCTCCGTCGATAGATCTACCTGCAACTCGACACTGATGGATGGATACTCGGCGCGGAATGCGCGCAGGAAGTCATGCAACCAGGTGCAGGCAATGAGCTCGGTTACGCCAAGTTTCAGTCGGTCCTCTATCAGGTCCTTACGCGCAGCTGTTTCGAGAAAGGTTTCGCTGGCCCGCAAAACCTGACGCGCTTGCGCAAGCAGTTCAATACCTTTTTCAGTCAGACGAATTGAGCCGGAATCACGGTGCATCAACACTTGATCCAGCAACCCCTCAAGTGTGGATATTCGATTGGATACGTTAGGTTGCGTGGTGTTGAGCACCCTGGCAGCGCGACGAAATGAACCGGTGTCAACAACACTGACAAAGGCTTCCAATTGTTTCAGTGTCAACTGGCTTTTTATCATTAGTCCAACTATCAATTATTACTTTTGATAGTACACCCGCCGTTGAGCTTCAGACAAGCCAGTGTGATGGCGTGACAGGTGTGAGCAAGTCACACCTGTCACAGCTTCTTCAACGAACTATGGACTATCAGCAGGGAAAGTCGAAATGGAAATCTCGTTCGACATTACCGACTGACCGCTCTCATTCCGGCCAACCACCCTGTAGACAGACTCCGTATCACTGGAGAGATCTTCAATGAAAAAGCTACGGCCTTCTGTCTGGCCGATAAGCACGCCTTCCTGAAATACATCGAATAGATAGTTACCTTCGTCCAACCCAATGGTGCTCCAGAAGAGCTCGATCGCACTCTGAGAGTACACCTCCCCAGTTAAAGGCAAGTCGGATGTACCTGCGCTCACGCCGCCACCGCCTTCACCCCGGGTTGTCACGCTGATCGACTCCTGGGCCACAGCGTTACCGGAACTGTCAATCGCCGTTACGGTGTATTCGTACTCAGTGCCAGGCTGCAGGCCATCATCGAAATAGCTCGAACCGTCGCCAATCGTCAGTACCGAACCATCACGCATTACTTCAAATGTACTGTCGCCATCATTACGCGTCCAGAAAAGCTCCAACGCAGTACCCGAGTACACCTCGGCAGTAAGCTCGCCAGATAAACCGCTGGTACCGCCACTGTCAGTACTTCCACCGACGGATTCAACAGAAACCGTGTCTGATCGTCCCCAAGTCGGCCATGGCCCAGTGCCAGTCGCCACCACAAAAAATTCGCCCGAAGTGCGTGCTTCCCAAGAAGTGGAAGATCCCGGAATGCTCTCGATCCACTCGCCGTTACCTTGATGAATGTTGAAGGAGATCGCTTCCACGTCATTCCAACTTAAGGAGTTTCCAACAACATTAACGATTGGCGCTTCCACTGATGTGGCTGGCTCTGGCTCTGGCTCTGGCTCTGGCTCTGGCTCTGGCTCTGGCTCTGGCT
>CAYULV010000201.1:0-7419 GCA_964445655.1 uncultured Granulosicoccaceae bacterium
GTACCTATCTAGCTGAATTGGGCAGCCGCTATGAGCGTTTTTTCCACGACTACGACGAATCCTCTTTGTTGATTGTAAATACGGAGGAGATCAATCTTGCGAGCGACCGATCAGCGGTGCAAGCCTTGGCCAAATTGGTCAAAAGTCGGCTTGAAGAGGGTGACGGTGGTCGCCATTTCTGGAACCCGGCAGGTTAAAATTTGCACTTGGCAGCCCATTGGGTGAAACTGCACCCCACTGGGGTAGGTAAGAAACATGACTGAACGGCAAAATCTCCGAATCGCGTTACTGGAAGACAACGATGAGCAGGCGGCTAAGGTCTCAGGCTGGATCGAGCATAAGGGATATCATTGCGGAGTTTTCAACACCGCGGAGGATTTCCAGCGTGCTTTCAGGAAGTCCAGCTATGATGTCGTGGTTCTTGATTGGACCTTGCAATCAGGCAGCTCCGGTCTGGAAGTGCTGCACTGGATAAGAAAGACCCTGACCAGCGATATCCCGATAATCTTTGCCACCGCTCGCCAGGCTGAAGAAGACATCGTAACGGCGCTGCAAGCCGGCGCTGATGACTATCTGGCCAAGCCGGTTCGCCAGCATGAACTGCTGGCGAGATTGTATGCGCTTGCGCGACGTGCTCAACCGGAATCAGAAATTCTTGAGTGTCCGCCCTATGTATTCGATACGTCGAATCGTCAGGTGCGTATGGACGATGAACCCATAAAGCTCACTGAAAAGGAATACGAACTTGCCTTGTTCCTGTTCCGCAACCGTGGACGTGTTCTTTCACGACAGCACTTGTTGACGTCGGTCTGGGGTACGTCGGCCGAACTGAATACCCGTACGGTTGATACCCACGCCAGTCGTTTGCGCAAAAAGCTCAAGCTGCTCGCGTCGGAGCGTTGGAAACTGACATCGATTTACCAGCACGGTTACCGCCTCGAGGAACATACCAGTACAAGCTGAGCACAGTTGCCGGTAGATGGCCATTTCTCGGGTACCTCAGGTATCGCGTCGACGGGGCATCACGATCCTGTGGCTGGCAGGCTTTTTGGGTCTGCTGCTATGCCTGACATGGCTTCTTGACTGGAGCGAGTCAACCCGTAAGGTTGACCGTCTGCTACATGACAGTTGGGTTCGTATTCACCAACGCGATGCGCCCGACGATATCGTCATCGCCGCTATTGATCCTAAAAGTCTTCGAGCGCTTGGCCGTTGGCCTTGGCCAAGAAATTTGCAGGCTCTGATGTACGAACAGCTCGAACGTAATGGTGCGAGCGCCGTTGTCATCGATGTTTTGTATACCGAAGCATCCGATCGTATTCGAAGCGATTCGACGCTTGCGGCCGCGATCGATAATTTGTCGGTGAGCATATTGCCGGTCCTGACGGAAGGGCGAAGCGGATCCAGTAATGGGGTTACCTTGCCATTACCTGACTTGAGCCGCGCCGTGACAGATCTTGGGCATATCTTCTTGCCGATAGATGATGATGGCATCGTACGCCGAATCAATCTCAAATCCGGATTCAACCGCCCGCACTGGCCGACCTTGTCGTTGGCGGCTTTGCAAGCCATAGAGCCGGAACGGAACTACGACGATGCACATTTGCCTGGACGTCGTCTGGAAGATACCGCGGTGAATCTAAATTGGGTTCAGGATCACGAGGTCTACATCCCGTTTTATGGACCCAGCGGAACGTTCACCCGTATTTCTGCCATTGATCTCATACGTGGTGATGTATCGCCGGACGCCATCGCCGACAAAATCATTTTTGTTGGTCTGACAACCACCGGTCTGGGTGATGTCGTGCCGACGCCTGTCTCGGCACTTGATCAACCCGTGCCAGGCATCGAGATACATGCCAATATATTTGCTGGCCTTCGCGATGGATCGTTGGTCACACATATCCATCGTTATATGAATCTGCTGGTTGCCTTTGCACTCATGCCATTCATGTTGCTGGTCTATTCGCGGGCACCACCACAGTGGGGGCTGCCAGGTGCCTTGATTGGTGCTGCCGCTCCGGTTCTTTTGAGCTTCTTCCTGTATCGCTATGCGCGGCTCTGGTACCCACCTTTGGCGGCTACCTTGCCGATACTGATCAGTTATCTCTTTTGGTCAA
This sequence comes from uncultured Granulosicoccaceae bacterium, assembly GCA_964445655.1. Taxonomy (GTDB): domain Bacteria; phylum Pseudomonadota; class Gammaproteobacteria; order Granulosicoccales; family Granulosicoccaceae; genus Granulosicoccus. Next base: position 2,121 of record CAYULV010000201.1, read on the forward strand.
GACATCGGCTCGGGTTTGTCAATCGATTTTTCGAACGTGAGCAGGCGAAGCTCGAACCTCATCTGCCTCAGCGAGACAGTCGCAGTAACAATCTGTTGGTCGATTTCTTCGAACATGCGACAAGGCATTTACCCATCGATGGCTGGCGCTTCTCGGCAAAAGGTGAGACGTTTGAAGGGGGGGTAGGTTTACCGGATTATCGGGTCGCAGGTGGTGACTCCGAGTGGCGATCTCATCGAGAAGTTTACGCAAAGGAATTTCCGACACCGGGCAAGCTGCATATCGAATTGGCCATACCCGATGCGCAGCTTGGTCAGGAAATCACTCGCTATGTCGACACACTGGCACGCGTGCAATCACGTCAATTGCCTGCCCCGCTGACAGGTTCGATCGAACGCTTGCAGAACAATGCGCGCCGCTTAAGCGAACAGATGGCTTGGATGCGCAGTATCAAGGTTTTCAGCGAATCGATTCTGGCAGGCGGTCCGATTGGCTTCGCTGTATGGAATCCGGCAGGCGAGCAGTTGCGTGGGAATGAATTGCTTTTGGAAATGGTGCCGAATCTCAAAGCCCGCAGCGAACTGTTTGATTTTTTGCTGGCTATTGGTCGTCAACCGCAACAGGGCGACGATAAGAAACATCTAAACGGCTTGCTATTGCGTGGAGAGTCCTGGCAGGTCACCCATGCTGATTCGAAGTTTGAGCGTGAATTGATCATCAACTTCAGTGCCGTCGGTGAGGCCTTGCGCGATCGATTGATCTGCGCGAGTGTTATTGATGTTTCCGACATTCGAAGCGCGGAAAGAGCGCGAGCGGAGATGGTTGACTACTTGTCACACGATTTGCGCTCGCCGCTGATATCAGCTTTGTACCTGCTTGAAGACGAGAGTTCGGAATCGAAAAAGAGATTCGATACGGAAGTGAAGGCAAGGATCGAAAACAATATTCATCATAGTCTGTCTATGATGGACGATCTGTTGAATGTTGCTCGTGCTGATAGTCTGACTGAGGAATCTTTTACGGAGTTGTTGTTCAATGCGGTGCTCGATAATGTGCTGGATCAGCTTATTCCGCAAGCGCGTAATGCCAGGGTAAAATTTGATATCGAGACGTCGGACGTTGATTTCTGGATGGACGGTGATGCCGGTTCTCTCGAGCGGGCCGTGAGCAACATCATCGGCAATGCGATCAAATATTCACCGTCTGACACGAAGATTCATATCAGTTTGTCCGAGGATAATGGCTACGCGCAGCTTGTCGTCACCGATGAAGGCGTTGGCATTGATCCGGCCATGGCCGATCAACTGTTCACGCGCTTCAAGCGCGATTCCAAGGTGGCTGATCAGTTCAAGGGAATCGGCCTTGGGCTGGCGCTTGTGTCACGCGTCGTTCGCCAGCATAGTGGAACGGTCAAGGCCAGTTCGGTTGAAAACGGTACACGAATAACCGTGTGCTTGCCGATCAAGAGCTTGTAGACCCGAAGCTTGAAGGCTAAGACGCCAGATTGATTTCTTCGATCTTGCCGTCGTCAAAACCGAGAATCAATTCATCAGCGGGCCGCGCGGCGAACAGCCCGTTGGTCACGACTCCGGGGATGGCATTGAGTTGGGCCTCGAGTTTTACTGCGTCATTAATTTCGAAGCCAAAGCAATCGAGAATGATGTTGCCATTATCTGTGGCAGGTCCTTCCCGGTACTCGGGGTCAGCGCCCAGCTGGACAATCTGACGCGCGACAAAGCTGCGCGCCATCGGAATGACTTCCACCGGCAAGGGAAACGTGCCGAGGGTATCAACTCTTTTGCTTGCGTCGGCAATACAGACGAAGCGGCGACTTGCGCCAGCGATGATCTTCTCTCGGGTCAGTGCGCCGCCTCCGCCTTTTATCAATTGCAGTTTGCCATTGGATTCGTCGGCGCCGTCGACGTAAAGATCAAGAGCGCCAGTCATGTTCAGGTCCATCACCTCAAAGCCATGCTTTTTCAACAAGCGGGTGCTCGCTTCTGAGCTCGACACCGCACCTTCGAGTGAGATACGCCGTTCGGCCAGGGCCTCAATGAAGATATTGACCGTCGAACCTGTGCCAATTCCGAGAACCGTATCGGGCTTGACGTGAGCGAGAGCAGCAATGGCTGCCGCCTGTTTACCTGGATGCATGGGCGAAAGTATCAGAAACAGAGTACATTGATGGGCCGATTCCCGACCATGCATGGACATGAGCGAGCTACACGCCAACTATATCAAACGCATACTCTCTGCTCGAGTTTATGATGTGTCGCAGGAGACACGTTTGCACCGTGCGGATACCTTGTCTGCACGACTCGGAAACGAAATCCTGCTAAAGCGTGAAGATGAGCAAAGTATCTTCTCGTTCAAGTGTCGTGGTGCATTCAATCGCATCTACAAATTGATGCAGGAGCAGGAGGTCCCTGGTGTGATCGCGGCATCAGCGGGCAATCATGCACAGGGTGTTGCCTTGTCAGCTCGGAAGCTTGGCATTCCGGCTGTCATTGTCATGCCAGTGACGACGCCACATATAAAAGTCGAGTCTGTTCGTGCACTCGGTGGTGAAACGGTGCTCTATGGTGATGATTTTGATAGCGCCCTTGAGCGCGCAAAGGTACTCGGTGAGGAAAAGGGCTTCCCGTTCATCCACCCTTTCGACGATCCCAATACCATTGCCGGACAGGGCACGGTTGCTGTTGAAATCTGCCGACAGCATCCGGAGGATCTTGACATCATTTTTGTTCCGATCGGTGGCGGTGGCCTGGCCGCTGGTATCAGTGCCTACATGAAGTATTTGCGTCCTGAGGTGCGCATCATTGGCGTCGAGCCGGTCGATGCTGCGTCCATGCACGATGCGCTTAAAGCAGACAAACGAATCACCTTGCCACAGGTGGGGCTGTTCGCCGACGGCGTTGCCGTCAAGCAGGTGGGCGAATCAACCTTTGAAGTTTGTCGGGAATTCCTCGACGAGGTGGTACTGGTTAGCGTCGATGAAATGTCGACTGCGATCAAAGACATCTTTAACGACACTCGGACCTTGACTGAGCCAGCTGGTGCTTTGGCAGTAGCCGGAATGAAACGTTACATTGCGGATCATGGCCTCAAGGGAAAAACCCTGATTGCGATCAACAGCGGGGCAAACATCAACTTTGACCGTCTGCGTCATGTTGCTGAACGAGCCGAGGTCGGAGAAAGTCGTGAGGCTTTACTCGCAGTCAAAATTCCTGAGGAACCCGGGAGTTTTTTGAAATTCTGCAAAACACTGGGTCGTCGCAGCATTACGGAATTCAATTATCGCTATACCGATTCGGCTGAAGCCTGCGTGTTTGCGGGTGTCGTGATCGGTGGAGGGCGACAGGAACGAAACGCACTGATTGCCGAGTTGGAAACCGTTGGTTATTCAGTACTGGACATGACGCACAATGATTCGGCCAAGCTGCATGTACGCCATATGATCGGTGGCCACGCTGGCTTGAATGATGAGCGACTCTATCGTTTCCGGTTTCCGGAGCGTCCTGCGGCGTTGCTGGATTTTTTGAGTGCGATGGGTGGCGAATGGAATATTTCCCTGTTTCATTATCGCAATCATGGTGCTGCTTATGGTCGAGTATTGGTGGGTATGCAGTTGCCAGAAGGCGAGGAGCATGAACTGGAAAAATTCATTGACAATTTAGGCTATCACGCCGAAGAGGAAACAGATAACGAGGCTTGTTCCTTGTTTCTTGGATGATGAGCGTAACGGTCTTTGTCGTTGTCTTATTCGCGGCATTTCTGCATGCGCTGTGGAACTCTATGGTCAAAGGCGATGGCGACAAGCAACTCGCTATCGCGGCTGTTGTTTTTGGCCACGTTCCGATCGCATTGGTACTGATACCGTTTGTTGATTTTCCCGCCCCCGCAAGTTGGCCGTATATCGTATCAGGTGGTTTGTTACATGTCGGTTATCAGGTGTTTCTCGCACGTGCCTATCGTGCAGGTGATTTGAGTCAGGTTTATCCGATCGCACGTGGTTCGGCCCCTCTAATGGTGACCATCGTATCGGTGTCGTTTTTAGGCGTTGCGCTTACATCACTACAGTTGCTTGCAATCGTCATCATTGCGGTCGGCATCATGAGTATCTGTATGGTGCGTGGTGAGGACGCTAAAATAAATTATCACGGCGCCGGGCTCGCACTGATTACCGGTATGTTTATCGCTTCGTATTCACTGGTCGATGGTTTGGGTGCACGATTGGCTGGCACGGCTGTGGGTTACTACAGTTGGTTGACGGTTATAAACAGCCTGGTTTTCCTGGTTGTAGTCCTGGTAGATCGTCCGAGAATTTTTCAAGATATTGCAGCCCGCGCAAAAACAGTTTTTATTGTCGGTGGTATTGCTTCTTTTGCGGCATATGCATTGGTCATATGGGCATTCACGCAAGCACCTATTGCCCTGGTAACTGCCTTGCGCGAGACCAGCATCGTATTTGCTTTGTTAATAAGTACGTATCACCTGAAAGAGCGGTTCGGCTGGGGCAAGTTGACAGCGGTGATACTGACATTGTGTGGTGTGGTTTTACTCAGGATCAATCACTAGCTGCTTTACTTGCTTAGGTAATAACTTGTGATTCGGTGACTATCACATCAAGCTTTACATCCCACCAGTCGGGATAAACTGATTCGGCTTGCTGTATATCATAGGCAACACCGATCAGGAAAGGTTTGCCAGTGGCATTATTGCGGTGAGCAAAACTACGGTCATAGAAGCCGCCACCCATGCCCATGCGGTTGCGGCTTTTATCAAAACCGACCAGCGGTACCAGAACAGCATCGAGATCCGTAGGCATCAGGTAGTCGGATGTAGCCACATCAGGTTCCTTGATATTGAATTTGTTGCTGATCATCGGTGTGTAGTCATCAAACGATGCGAACCGAAGCGTGTTGCCTTCACTCAGTACTGGTGCGTAGCTGAAGCCACCGCGACTACGGACGTTTGCGAGTATTTGGTCGACAAGTATTTCACCACCCACAGCGAAGTAACCGGCTACGTGCACATGTGTGTTGATATCAAGAATGGACAAGCAGCGCGCGGCTAAGGAATCTGCAGCTTCTTGTTGTCGCTCAAGCGAAATATTTGCGCGTAATTTGCGAAGCGATGTTCGCAGATTCGAGCGCGCGACTTTCGCGACATTTATCGTATCTTTCACTGGTAAAACTTCATCAACGTTGACGTATCAACCGCGAGTGCCGTCTTTGGTGTGCGACCTTGAACCAATCGGTTCAGGTGGGGACGAATGGAACCGTATCAGGCTTTCCGC
>CAYULV010000202.1:0-7416 GCA_964445655.1 uncultured Granulosicoccaceae bacterium
ATATCGCACAGACGCTATTACACCCATCGTGGGCATTAGCCACCGCCAAAGCCGGTCTGCCTCGCTTTCGCACGCTTGAACGCTACAGCTTTGGGCACAATCTGAACGACACCATGGCATTTCTGAGTACACAATTGACGCAACCCATGACGCTTGAAGAGATCAAACGCATTCGCGATTTATGGCCTGGAAAATTAGTCGTCAAGGGCATCATGCATGTCGATGATGCCAAACAAACTGCGAGTGTCGGCGTCGATGGCATTGTTGTGTCGAATCACGGTGGGCGCCAAATCGATTCATCACCGGCGACCGTGCCATGTCTGCCCGCCATTCGCCAAAGCGTCGGCCCATCAGTATCCGTGCTGCTCGACAGTGGGGTCAGAAGTGGTCTTGATGTTGCCCGTGCACTTGCCAGCGGTGCTGACTTTGTTCTCGCTGGCCGCCCTTTCCTGTACGGCGTTACTGCACTCGGTGAACCAGGTGCCGATCATGCCATCCAGATACTTAGCGATGAGCTTGTCAATACGATGAAGCAAATTGGCTGCGTCGATACCAATGATCTCGACCAACGATGGTTGAGTTGATATGAAACACCACACGGTTATCGAGAACGACTGGATTACCCTGTCTGATGGCCGTCGGCTGGCAGCACGTCTCTGGTTGCCAGATTCAGCATCCGTGACACCCGCGCCTGCCGTGCTCGAATATCTTCCGTATCGTAAACGCGATGGCACGGCGCAACGCGATGAATGCACCTATTCAGATTTTGCTGAAGCCGGGATCGTTGGTGTACGCGTTGACATTGCAGGCTGCGGCGAGTCAGACGGATTGTTCGACGATGAATACTCTGAACAGGAGCTTGGCGATGGCGAGGAGGTCATTGCCTGGATAGCGCGTCAACACTGGTGTAACGGTTCAGTTGGCATCATGGGAATTTCCTGGGGCGGTTTCAATGCACTTCAGCTCGCTGAACGAAAGCCCCCTGCTCTGAAAGCCACGATATCGCTAAGCTCGACCGTTGATCGTTATAACGACGACATTCACTACAAGTATGGTTGTCAGTTGTATTCGAACTTCCACTGGGCAAACGTGATGCTGTGTTTCACTTCCCGTCCGCCTGATCCACTGTTACGCGACGACTGGAAAGACGTCTGGATCAATCGTCTCGAGAATATTCCATGGTTACTCCCATTATGGCTGTCACACCAACGTCGAGACAGTTACTGGCGACATGGCTCGATCATTGATTCGATCGAAACTTTTGATACACCGACCATGATCATTGGCGGCTGGGCCGATCTGTATGTCAATGCGCCGCCAAGTCTGTTGTATCAGGCACCGGGCGAGCACAAAGCGATTGTCGGCCCCTGGATTCACAAGTACCCACACATTGCATTGCCCCGTCCGCGCATGGATTACACGGCAATGGCCATAGACTGGTGGAAATATTGGTTAACCGACAGGTCTGACACAAGCGATGAACGGGTTGAATCGTGGCCTGATTATCAGGCCTTCATCAATGAAGCTTCGCGACCCGCTGCGCGTCGTGAAGAAGAACAAGGGCGATGGATTGCGGTAGACAAGACCTATACCCCGAATCACTTGTCATTTTATCCAGATACTCGTGGGGCGCTTGCCAACGAACCGCTGATGCTCAATACCGACGAAGGTCAGGTACTTGTCAGCATCAACTCACCTCAAGATTGTGGTACTGCTTGTGGAGAGGTGTTTGCCATGACCTCCGATGCTGCGGAGATGCCTGCGGATCAGCGCATCGACGACGCATTTTCGCTGGTATTCGAGTCTCCGATATTGACCGAGCCGCTTGATGTATTTGGCAGAGCGGTGTTCCATTGTCGAGTCTCGATCGACAAACCGCTTGGAAATCTCGCCGTCAGATTAATCGATGTTCATCCAGATGGTGTATCACATCGCGTCAGTCTGGGTGTGCTGAACCTTGCTCATCGTCATAGCTCGGAGGAACCGCAAGCAATGACACCTGACAAGGCGGAGGACGTGACCATCCATCTTAATGAATGCGGATACCGATTCCTTACGGGACATCGATTTCGTCTGAGCATATCCACCAGTTACTGGCCTTATATATTGCCACCACCGGAATCGGTAACCGCCAGTATCGAGCTTGGCTCAGAGACACGCCTGGAGTTGCCACAACTTAACAGTTCAACGGTAGGCGAACTTTCGGCACCTGCAAACCCCGATCCCTTGCCGCCCTACAAGGTGATCACACCCCCGCGTGATGAACGCATCATCGAACGAGATCTGCAAAGCGGGTTCACTCACTATCTAGCGGTAAGTGATACCGGCGAAGAGGAAAACCCGGAACATCATCTGCGTACTCGCCATTTGCGAGAAGAGTGCTGGAGTATAAAATCGGATGACCCACTTTCGGCGGTTGCATCAGGCACACATACATGGTGGTCCAGGCGTGAAGACTGGCACATCAAAACAGTCGCCAAAACTGCCATGCGTTGCGACAAGAAAAACTTCTACGTCGAAGCAGAACTACGCGCTTACGTCGATGACGAAGAAATATTTGTTCGTCATTGGGACACGACCGTACCCCGTGATTACGGTTAAAGGTCTTTGCATAAAAATTTATTGTGCGAGTGCGAGTGCGAGTGCGAGTGCGAGTGCGAGTGCGAGTTAGGGTGTGGGTCCATGCGCTGGTAAAAGCACGGCTGCAAATACTGCAAGCTCGGCTGCAACTATATGTCCAGCCGAGCTTGTGTCAACTACGATAACTTCAATCGAAGAACCGAGTGGTTAAACTCAGCCTTAAGACAGATTACTTTTGAAAAAGGCGATGGTGCGTTCCCAGGCCAGATTTGCCGAGTCTTTGTCGTAGCGTTTGGTCGAGTTGTTATGAAAGCCGTGACCCGTGCCCGGGTACAAATGCCGCTCGTAACTGACATCATTCGCCTTTAGCGCAGCTTCGAAGTCTGGCCATTGTGCATTGATCCGATCATCGTTCTCGGCTGCTTGAATCATCAGGGGTGAGTTTATGCTGGCTACATTTTCAGCTGGTGGTGCACTGCCGTAAAACGGGACACCTGCATGAATGTCATTACCCATCTTGGTCGCCAGAAAATTCACAACACCACCACCAAAACAAAAACCCACAGAGCCGAGCTTTCCAGTCGATGATTCATGCGCGTTCAGATACTTGGCACTGTTATGCATGTCGATCATGATCTTCGCTCGGTCGAGTTGCTTTTGCAGTGCGCGCCCGTCATCGTCATTGCCCGGATACCCACCAACCGGATGTAAGGCATCGGGTGCCAATGCCAGAAAACCTTCAACCGCAAGACGTCTCGCAACATCTTCTATGTAGGGATTCAAGCCACGGTTTTCATGAACAACCAGAACAGTCGGATAAGGTCCGTCAGTTTGTGGACGGGCCAGGTAGCCGCGCATTTCGCCGGAGTTTCCACCCGGAGATGGATAAGTGACATACTGAGCTTTCATGCGCTCGTCGGTAAAAGAAATGGTTTGCGCCTGAGCGTAACGGGGGAACAGCGCCTGCGCCATCGTCAAGCCAGACACACCCGCCACGGTGATTGCACCAGCGCGTTTTAGAAATTCACGACGATCCATGAAGCCATGACAATACTTGTCATACAGATCATAGATTCGCTGATCGATTTCCAGGTCTTCACTGTCAACCTCATGATTGGTGACGGGGCTAGTTGCGGTTTTCATTTGACTGATCCTTTAGTTATCTGGAGTTAAACAAAGTTATCACGCGGCATCCCAAGGAATCCACTTGTAAATAATGACAGCGTTGCCATCAACTGTTGATAATCGTACGTTGACGTGCACGAATTCGATCAAATAAGGGTCAATTCCGCTGTTTGAATTTCATCAAAGCTAAGCCTGTAACGACGACAAGTACGACACACAAAAAGGATTTGGAGATTATTTCCATTGTCCCGTCAACTTTCATCGCATGAACCGCACTACCGATGACTATGACGCCGGCCAGACTTTTGTGGCTCAACCGCCATAGTCCCAAGCGAGTGCGAAATCTGCGACGAAACAGGGCCAGACAGGCGGATGCGAAAACAGCCCACATGGCAATCACCCCCCAGTTCGAAAAGGGCGTAGGCGAATTGAAAAGAAGCGCGTCAACCACATCCGGTGGACTTGTTAACCAAAGACCTGCGACATGAATGACCAATGACAAGACCAAAGCGCCCCCAACCCAGCGATGCAGATGCCGCCCTCGCCTAATTGATAGCCCAGGCAAGTATCCGGCGGCCAGTAACGGTTGCAGAAGCATAAGTGTTATGGCAATAACTCCGGCAAAACCCGCCACTATATAGACAGGTTCGCGCCAGGCAAGAAGCGGGCTCATGGCGGCGATACCGATCGGTATCACCGCCAGGAACGCAAATGCGACGTAGATTAAAACAACACCGAAACGGCTCATCTATCCGAATCCGATGCGCTCAAGGGAGTACTCTGCGAAGCACTCTGCGAAGCATTCTGCAAGGCACTCTGTGAAGCAATTGGGGATGCGCTTCGGAGTGCGCTCAAGCTGGCTTTAAGACGAAGTCCACGTTCAGACTTGTATCCTTGGCGCTGGCCATGACAGGACGGAGAAAAACTGTTTCAAAATCTTCACTGTCATAGGCGAGATGACCATGTGCCTGCCCAAAGGCGGGGACAATTTGCGGCATCTCCATGCGAAACACACCATTGGCATCAGTTAACGTTGCACCATGACTGTGCCAATCACGCTCATGGCCTTCAGTTGTGTGTGCCCAAATCTGGATACGCTGGCCTTCAAGCAAGGCGCCATCGCCTGCTCGACGAACGGTTCCGGTCATCAAGAAGCCTCCGCCGCCAATTCGATCCACGATCGGTGCGCCGGGGGTATAGTTGTTCGCTCCACCACGCATGGTGCGCGACGGTGCGAATTTGTCCGCGGCGCGAGCAGAGACAAAGGGCGCGGAAACCCCGCCGACCGTTGCCGAGGCTATAGCCGCACCAGTAGCTGTCAGGAATTTACGTCTGGTGTATTGCGTCTTCTTCATCTGGACTTCTCCGATCAACTATTCAGTCTTCGACTGACGATGCGACATCAATATCGCAAAGATGTTCAGAGTTGGCAACATGAAATTCCAAAACTCCGCATTACTTTCACATTTCGACCAAGGTGTGAAGCGGCGATCGCTTACCAGTAAATATGCAATGGAAGATCTGGAGAGAAATTTCGCGATTGACCCGACTCACAATGGTTGAATTCTATTTTCGCCAGATGCGGCTTTCCGTTGAGAATTTCCACGCCCTCACACTGGGAAAACTGATTCAACACTGATGAATTTTCTTCGCCAGGAACAGAGATGCTTAACGCTGTCATTGTCCAATCCCTATTACATGGCTCCGGAGGTGATGCTGCTGCTGGCAACTGAGGCGGCATGCATATACACATCGGCTCTTGAAGTTCGTCCGAATTACTGCCAACAAAAAAAAACAAACCAGCTGGAAAGTAATCCGGTTGATACGACCAACTTGAAAATGGGGCATTCGGGGCATCCGCAACATCCGCATCGACTCGCACGACGAGTCCGAAGGGTGACGCATTGCTGCACATTCGGTCAATGAACCGTAAACGGCTCGCTGAGCCGGTAGTCGTCTCCAGGTGACTCCTGACATACAATAATTCGATGGTTGTATTTGCGCAGAAAAAACGACGGTTTGCGGTGCCCTGTCCCGGATGATCATTGGGCACTCCTTCCACCAGACCGATTTCTTGTAGTTTGTTACCCGCGGGCGCCCCAAATGCAGTCATGATAAAAAAATGGTCGAGCCGTAATTTCATTTTCGACATCCCGTATTACATCCCATATTCAACATCCTGTTGCTCGCGACTATCTCGCTACTCTTAAGTCACACCAATGAAACCCCATTAAAGATCTACTTCAATAACACCACCCGCCTCCTTCGCCCTTGACTGACACAGAATAATGCCTGAGTTGCGCTGCGCCGCCGATAATACAAAATCACGGTGCTCAACGTCACCCGACAACAGTGTACATTTACACACCCCACACAAACCATCTGAACATTTGACATCAATGGCGACCCCAGCGTCGGTCAATACATCGGTTGCAACCTCGTTCGCCGCCACATCAAGTACCCGACCACTCCTGGCTAGTTTGAGTTTGAATGGATGGTTGATATAGTCCGGTAGCTCCGGTACCTCAAAGTACTCCACATGTTGTGCACTTTCCGGAAATCCGGCAACGGTAGCTGCCTCTGTGACCGCATCCATGAATGCAGCCGGACCGCAGGTGTACACATGATCTCCTTGGGTATAAGGTGACAACACTTTGCCAAGGTCCGCTCGACTCCCTTCGTCAGTTACATGGAGATGAATCTTGTCCACCCAGGGGACAGCTTTGAGCTCTTCCAGATAGCCAGCTCCGTCACGCGAAGAAATCGAATAATGAAACTCGAAATCGAGCTCATTGGCAAACGCCTCGTGTGCCATTGCGATCATTGGCGTGATACCAATTCCACCCCCCATCAGCCATGACTTGCCGGCGTCCAGTACTTGCGGAAAATGATTGATCGGTTTTGAGACAAACAAACGTCGACCTTCGGAAAAGATACGATGCAACAGTTTCGATCCACCTCGTCCATCATCTTCACGTAGTACGCCGATCTCATAAAAACTACGATCGGCAGGGTTACCGGACATCGAGTACTGACGTAGAAACTCAGGGGCGACGACAATGTCGAGGTGGGCGCCAGCCGTCCACTCCGGCAGCTCACTACCATCGAGCGATTTCAACACATAGCGGGAAACACGATCACTCATGGCAACCGCTTTATGCAGTTGCACACGTATAACCGGTGCTTCACTATCAATCTTGTATTCGTGTACCACATCAACAGCACGCCCAGCATTGATGCTCGTCTGATACTGCTCAGCGGTAACCAGCGCTTGATAAGCCTCGATGCCTTTTTCCCGATCCATCGGAAATGGGAAAGGCCACGGATGTGGCGCAAGCGGTGCCGGATAGACGGCTAATGTCTGATCTTCGTATTTAAGGTGCAAGTCTTTTTGCAGTTTTCGTTCATTGACTGGATGACTGGTCGGTTGATATCCGCCCTTGTCATCGAGTTCAAGATCCCACCACCATCGCTTGACCGGGTTAAGTGATCCGCGGTTCGCCACATCATCAAGCTTTGCCAGTGCTTTGGCGGTTGCAGGCAGGTTCATCGCCGCCCAGCGAAAAGGCTTCTCGGTAAATAAACCTTCGAGATTCCACGGACAGGTTTTCATACATCGTCCGCACATCGAGCCGCCCTTGGTGGTAATTCGGTAACTCGCACACTTCTGACTATCAGACTTCCAGATCTCATACCCGTTGAACATCAACT
>CAYULV010000203.1:0-7408 GCA_964445655.1 uncultured Granulosicoccaceae bacterium
GCCTGCCCGTTTGGCACGATCAACTACAACACCTCAACCGGCAAGGTCGTCAAATGCGATCTCTGCGGTGGTGATCCGGCCTGTGCCGATGCCTGTCCGACGCAAGCGATCACTTTTATCGATGCTAACGCTACCGGTATGGACAAAATGCGCGCTTGGGCTTCGAAAACCGACAACGCCGCTGCCGGCACCTGATCTAGGAGAACAGAACATGAGCTGGACTCGAAAAATACTGCGCGTCAATATGACAAACGGCACGGTCGCTGAAGAAGCATTGAACATGCAATGGGCGAACGACTACCTGGGCCAACGTGGCCTGGCAACCCGTTACCTTGTTGACGAAATCGACCCAAAATGCGACGCACTGGGACCTGACAATAAACTGATCCTGGCGACCGGTCCGCTGACCGGCACCATGGCATCTACCGGAGGCCGTTATTCGGCAGTTTGCAAAAGCCCGCTGACGGGCACCGTTGCCTGTTCAAACTCTGGCGGTTTCTTCGGCGCTGAACTCAAATTCGCTGGCTGGGATATGGTCATCGTTGAAGGTAAATCGGCTAGCCCGATGTACCTGAATATCGAAGACGGTAACGCGACCTTGATGCCGGCTGATGATCTTTGGGGCAAGTCTGTCTGGGAAGCGGACAAGATGCTGCGGCAAAAGCATCAGGATCCACAGATCAAGATCGCTTGCGTCGGTCGTTCGGCAGAGCAAGGTAATTTGTATGCCGCCATCGTCAACGATCTGCATCGTGCAGCTGGACGTTCTGGTGTCGGTACGGTCATGGCATCCAAGAATCTTAAAGCCGTCATTGTTCGTGGCACACAAGGTATCGGCAATATCAACGATCCCAAACGTTTCATGCAGACGGTCAAGGATGGCAAAGCGGTCCTCGCTGAAAACGCGGTAACAGGGCAGGGCTTACCTACCTACGGTACGCAGGTTCTGATGAATGTCATCAATGAGGTGGGTGCACTGCCTACCCGCAATATGCGTGAGACGCAGTTTGAAGGTGCCGCCGAAGTATCGGGTGAAGCCATGCATGAGCCGCGTAAATCGGATGGCAAGCCAAACCTGACGACAAATGGCGCCTGCTTTTCCTGCACGATTGCGTGTGGGCGAATTTCAACAATCGATCGCACCCACTTCTCAGTCAAGGACAAGCCGGAATACTGGATCAACTCAGGAGGCCTTGAGTACGAAGCAGCCTGGGCATTGGGACCGGATACCGGTGTCGATGATATTGATGCGCTGACCTACGCCAACTTCCTGTGCAACGAAGACGGTATGGATCCGATTTCTCTCGGTTCAACGGTAGCCGCTGCGATGGAGCTGTTCGAAACGGGTGCCATCACAACAGAACAGACTGGCGGCATGGAACTGAAGTTCGGTTCGGCGGAAGCGCTTTGCTGGGCAGCTGAAGTGGCTGCAACGGGCGAAGGTTTCGGCAAGGATCTCGGTCTGGGTTCCAAGCGCCTTTGCGAAAAATACGGCAAGCCAGAGTTTTCCATGACGGTCAAAGGTCAGGAATTCCCGGCTTACGATCCGCGTGGAATCCAAGGTATGGGTCTCGCCTATGCAACTGCTAACCGTGGTGCCTGTCACTTGCGTGGCTATACCGTGGCATCCGAGATCCTCGGTATTCCTGAGAAGACTGATCCACTGGAATCAGCTGGCAAGGCGGGGCTGGTCAAGGCGTTTCAGGATGCAACCGCTGCTGTTGATTCGGCAGGCTTGTGTGTTTTCACGACCTTCGCCTGGACGATGGATGACATCGCGCCACAAGTCGACGCTGCCTGTGAAGGTGACTGGTCAACCGAGCGCATGATGGAAGTCGGTGAACGTATCTGGAACCTGGAGAAAGACTTCAACCAGAAAGCCGGCATCACGGGTGCTGACGACACACTGCCAGCACGTCTGCTGAAAGAAAGTGCTAACTCAGGTCCTGCTCAAGGCAAAGTCAGCGAGCTCGACGTGATGTTGCCCGAGTACTATCAGCTACGTGGCTACAGCGCCGACGGTTCCATGACCGACGAAACCCGCCAGAAATTCGCCCTGCCGAGTTGATAGCGGGGGTCTGACCCCGGTAAGTTATTGAAACGTAAGTAAAAATAGCCAAAAAATGGCCTATTTGTACGCTTAAACAGCCCTTTTCTCGTTAGAAAAGGGCCTTTTAACGAGGCCATGGCGTGAAAGCGAACTCGTTTGGCGCGGTAGACTGTGTGCAAGCGGCGAAGCTATTTCAACCTCAGGCGCAGCTGGACTGCGCCTGAGTCGTCTTCAACGGAGCCATTTCACATGCATTACGTCATTATCGGGGCCGGACCTGCCGGCGTAAACGCGGCAGAACATCTGCGTAAATTCGATCCAAGTGGTCAGATCACGATGTTGGCTGCCGAAGATGCGCCACCGTACTCGCGCATGGCGCTGCCTTATTACCTGGTAGGCGATATCCCGGCTGACGGGACATTCTTGCGCAAATCCGCCGATCACTTCGACACGCATAACATCACCGTGCAGCATGCGCGAGCCAGTTCGGTCGACACCGCTGGCAAGACCATCACTTTGCTAGGTGGTGGCTCGCTGAACTACGACAAATTGCTGATCGCAACCGGTGCTACCGCGACACGTCCACCGATTCCAGGAATCGACTCCGATAATGTCTTCAACTGCTGGTCGCTCGCCGATGCGCATAAAATTATCGATAGCACCGAAGCTGGTTCCAAGGTCATCTTGATGGGTGCAGGCTTTATCGGCTGTATCATCCTTGAAGCGCTGGCTGCGCGTAAGGTTGATCTGACGGTCATCGAGATGGAAAACCGCATGGTCTCGCGCATGACGAACGAAGCAATGGGTACCATGATCAAGGACTGGTGTGTCAACAAAGGCATCAAGGTACTGACGTCTACAAAGGTGTCGGAAATCGCATCCGGAACGGCCAGTGACCCACTCAGTGTGAAGACCGATGGCGGTGAAACGATTGCCGCTGACGTCGTAATCTGTGCAACCGGAGTTCGATCGAACACCGCCTTTCTTGAAGGCAGTGGGGTCGAAGTCGACATGGGCATTGTGGTGGACGATTTTATGCAGACCAGCGTCCCTGATGTATACGCCGCTGGCGATGTCGCGCAAGGTCGAGATCTGTCGACTGGCGACTATTATGTGCAAGCCATCCAGCCAACGGCAGTAGAGCACGGCAAGCTCGCTGCTCAAAATATGGCGCACGGTCACAGAACGCCACACCCCGGTAATGTCAATATGAACGTGCTCGACACCGTCGGTCTTATCTCCACTTCATTTGGTTTGTGGATGGGTGTTGATGGTGGTGAGGAGGCAACGATGTCTGACCCGGCTAATTTCAAGTACCTCAATCTGCAGTTCAAGGATGATGTGCTGGTCGGCGCCAGTAGTCTTGGCATGACTCAGCACGTTGGCGTGATGCGAGGGCTTATCCAGACCGGCGCACACTTGGGTGATTGGAAAGACAAGCTGCTTGAAGAGCCAAACAGATTGGCAGAGGCCTACCTTGCCAGTGCTCAGTCACAGCACGCTGCATTGACGGCCTGATGGGAAGTGGGTTCATGATGTGCATCGTGAACGACAGAAGGTAGTGACCGTCATAGTGTTCTGACGGCTATCAAGGTATTGGATATGAGTAGTGAGATTTCGGGATCATCGGCGAACGTGAACAGCGCTCTTGCGTCAGCTGGCGGTTCCGCAGCGGCAAATTCAGAATCGCGATCGGCGACTACAATGTCGATAACTTTCAAGCTGTACGCAACCTTGCAAGACTTGCTGCCTTCTAATGCAGTGAAGAATGCCGCACGCATCGAAGTCGCCAGCGATGTCAGCCTCAATGAACTGATTGATCGTTTTCGCGTACCGAGAGAGCTGGCCCATCTGGTATTGGTCAATGGTGTTTTTCATTGCGATGCAGACCGTGACCTGCGTGATACCTTGAAGCCTGATGACGTAGTGGCTATCTGGCCCCCAGTTGCGGGTGGCTGATCAAGGTGACTCATTCTGAAATTCGCTACAGCCGCGAAATGGGGCTGACGCATGATGACTTCTGGCGACTGCTCCCGCGTGCGATGGGTGAGCACCAGTACACGCGCGACGGTAATAGCGTCAACGCCAGTGTGCATGAGGGTACAGTTGAAATCACCATTGGCCCTCCGTTGGTTCGGCGCATTGCCTTGCTTGCCATACCGTATTCAGAAGTAACTTTTGTTTTTCAAGGCGTTTCAGTTGAACAACAACAAGCCTTCAAGGCGCACTTTGATTTGCACTTTCAACGTGGTGGTGGCTGATCATCATGTCTGACTCCCCACAGGAAACAAACTTGGTTGATAAGTTAGGAAGACCACTAAAGGATCTTCGCGTCTCAGTTACCGATCGTTGCAATTTTCGTTGCGTCTATTGCATGCCGAAATCGGTCTTCGACAAGGACTACAAGTTTCTACCAAAGAAAGAGCTCTTGAGTTTCGAAGAGATCCAGACCGTTGTTAAAGCATCGGCGGCATTGGGAGTGAACAAGGTACGTCTGACCGGTGGCGAGCCCTTGTTGCGACGTGATCTCGAACAACTCATATCATTGATTCGCGATATCGACGGCATCGATGACATTAGCATGACGACCAATGCCTCTCTTCTGACAAAGGCGCGTGCTCAAAGCCTGCGTGATGCGGGCTTGAAGAGACTGAATGTCAGTCTTGATGCAATGGACGACGAAACCTTTACCAAGGTTAACGACGTGGGTATTTCGGTGAAGACGGTACTCGAAGGTATCGCCAATGCCGCCGCCGTCAATTTTGATTCCATCAAGGTCAATATGGTGGTGAAAAAAGGCCTCAACGATCACAGTATTCTTCCGATGGCGCGTTTTTTCCACGGCACGGGTCAGATCCTGCGGTTCATTGAATTCATGGATGTTGGCAACAGTAATGCCTGGGATATGTCGCACGTGCTGAGCAGTCGGGAAATCGCCGACATCATCAATGCCGAACTGCCGATAAGCCCGATCAAGGCAAACTATCGGGGTGAAGTGGCCAAACGATGGGAATATGCTGATGGAGGCGGTGAGATCGGCATCATCTCATCTGTGTCAGAGCCGTTTTGTGGCGACTGCGCACGTGCTCGACTGAGTGCAACAGGCAGCATCTATACCTGCCTTTTTGCCAGTAGCGGGCATGATCTCAGACCAGACCTGCGTGAAGGCAATGCGGATGACGTCGAACGGCGATTGCGCGAAATCTGGTCGCTGCGTATGGACCAGTACTCGGAAACCCGTACTCAAGTGTCGGTGATACGACCCAAGGTTGAGATGTCCTTTATCGGCGGATAAGCTTCCGATCGATGATCCATACCCCCGATCTGTGCAGTACCATGGCAAACGAGAATCGAGGTTGAGCAACGGACATGACCGTACTGGTCTTTGACTCGGGTATCGGTGGCTTATCAGTGCTACGCGAAGCACGCATGTGGCTTGGTGATCAGCGCATGATCTATGTGGGTGATGATGCAGGCTTCCCGTATGGCGAGTGGGAAGAGAGCGCCTTGCTGGAGCGTATAGTCGGGCTGTTTGATACATTGATGTCAGCACATCAACCCAAACTTGCCATCATTGCCTGCAACACCGCCTCGACCATGATCATGCCGGCGTTGCGCCAACGATTTGAAATTCCTTTTGTCGGTATTGTTCCTGCGATCAAGCCGGCGGCCATGCGGACCTCGACGGGGATGATCTCTATATTGGCCACACCAGGTACGGTCCACCGCCGCTATACATCAATGCTTGTCGAACAGTTTGCGGCCCATCGTGATGTAACACTCGTGGGTGCCACACGTCTTGCCCGATTGTCTGAGAACTACATGCAGGGTAAAACGATAGATTCTGACATTCTGCTCGAAGAGATCGCTCCGTGTTTTGTTGAACGAGAGGGTAAACGCACGGATATCATCGCACTTGGCTGCACCCATTATCCTTTTCTTGTTAACGAGATGCGTAAGGTGGCCCCTTGGCCAGTCGATTGGTTGGATCCTGCAGAAGCCGTAGCACATCGCGCTTTACAGCAATTACACAGTTATTGGCCGCAGCTGAAAACCTCACCCGAGGAAAAGGCTGCTGATATAGCTATCATGACCAGTGGGAAGCCAAGCGAAGCAACTGCGCGTTTGCTGGGTAGCTTTGGATTTGAGCTTGTGCTCGACGATTCCCTTAAACAGCAGATTCAAAAGCATGCTTGAAGCCAGCAATATCAAACATCTTGTGGTGCACTGTTCAGATACTCCTGATGATGAGGATCTATCGGTACGTGATATCCATGCCATGCATCTTGGCTTTGGCTGGCATGGCGTCGGTTATCATCGCGTGATACGGCGAGACGGCACACTTGAGCATGCCCGTCCTGATTGCTGGATCGGTGCTCATGTGTACGGACATAACGAAATCAGCCTCGGCGTATGCCTGATTGGTTGCCGTGAATTTACCGAAGCGCAGTTTGCGACACTCGAAACTGTGCTTGAAGATTGGCTGAAGACCTATCCCGACGCCTCTATTTGCGGACATCGTGATTTTGTCTATACCGAGAAAACCTGCCCGAATTTTGATATCACAGCGTGGTGCCAGCAGCGCGGGCTACCAGTGACGACGACACCGATTGCGTAACGTATAATTCGCGCGAGCCAGGCAAACCTGAGATTGCAATGACGAGTGCAGATACGGCTAGTGTAAACACCGTCGCGGATACGCCAGTTAAAAAGCAAAGCTGGGGCGAAGCGTTGGAGTCCTTCCTCCATCCACGCGTCGTCACGATGCTGTTTCTCGGTTTTTCTGCAGGTATCCCGATTCTGCTTATCTTCTCGTCCTTGAGCCTGTGGTTGACCGAAGCCGGTGTCAAGAAATCTGCCGTGACCTTTTTCAGCTGGGCTGCATTGGGTTACTCATTCAAATTCATTTGGGCGCCTCTGGTTGATCGTTTGCCCTTACCGTTATTGACAGGGTGGCTTGGTCGACGTCGTGGCTGGATGTTGTTGTCACAATTTGCGGTGATCGGATCGCTTTTCTGGATGGCAAGCACTGATCCTGGCGCGGGTATTGAAAATCTGACCATCATGGCTTTTGCGGCAGTGGCCTTAGGATTTACCTCGGCGACTCAAGATATCGTGATTGACGCTTATCGCATTGACTCAGCCGATCCTGATCTTCAAGCATTGATGTCGTCTACGTATGTTGCCGGCTACCGTATCGGTATGGTTGTCGCCGGTGCAGGAGCGCTTTATCTAGCTCAATACTTTGGCTCAACAAAGGATGTTTATAACTACGATGCATGGCGTAATACATATATAGCGATGGCTGCAGTCATGCTTGTGGGTGTCGCAACGACGTTGATAATCAAGGAGCCAGCT
>CAYULV010000204.1:0-1879 GCA_964445655.1 uncultured Granulosicoccaceae bacterium
ATGTTACGCGCGTTGGAATACATGGACCTTGAAGCGCAAACGCCGATCAGCGATATCAAACTGGATCGTGTGTTTATAGGTTCCTGCACCAACTCACGTATCGAAGATTTACGTGCGGCCGCGGCGGTGATCAAGGATCGCAAAGTGGCTGAGTCGGTCAAGCAGGCGCTGGTCGTGCCGGGCTCGGGTTTGGTCAAGCAGCAAGCAGAAGTGGAAGGGCTGGACAAGGTCTTTATCGAAGCGGGTTTTGAATGGCGAGAGCCAGGGTGCTCAATGTGTCTTGCCATGAATGCGGATCGCCTGGAGCCAGGTGAGCGTTGTGCATCAACATCAAACCGAAACTTCGAAGGTCGTCAGGGGCAAGGCGGGCGGACGCATCTTGTCAGTCCTGCGATGGCTGCCGCCGCTGCTATTGCTGGGCATTTTGTCGATGTACGCAGTTTCTGAGAGGAGGGCTGACACATGAAAGAATTCAATAAGCTTGACGGTCTGGCCTTGCCACTGATGCGCGCCAATGTCGATACCGATGCGATCATTCCAAAACAGTTCTTGAAGTCGATCAAACGCTCCGGCTTTGGTGTCAACTTGTTTGATGCGTGGCGTTATCTTGATCCTGGGTTTCCCGGCCAGGACCCGAACAGTCGTCAACCGAATCCGGACTTCGTACTCAACGAACCGCGTTACAAAGGTGCGCAAGTTTTGATCGCTGGTGAGAATTTTGGTTGTGGGTCTTCACGTGAACACGCTGTATGGGCACTCGATGACTATGGCTTTCGTTCGGTGATTGCACCGGGCTTTGCTGATATTTTTCATAACAACTCATTCAAGAGTGGTTTGTTACCGATAGTGCTTGACAAGACTATCTGTGAAAAGCTCAGTGCAGATTGTGAGTCAACACCCGGCTATAAACTGAGTGTTGATCTCGAAGCTCAGACCGTCACGACGCCGGACGGTGATGTCTATTCGTTTGAAGTCGACAGCTTTCGCAAGCATTGTCTGTTGAATGGCTTTGATGATATCGAGCTGACACTGCAGCAGCGTAATCATATCGAAGACTATGAAGCCAAACGCCGTGAACAAGCTCCCTGGTTGTTCACGTGAAGCTTGTTATAGGCAACAAAAATTATTCATCATGGTCCCTGCGCCCTTGGATTCTGATGAAGCATGCAAGCATTGGTTTTACGGAAGTCAATATCCCGCTGTTTACTGACAAGATGGACGCCATGATGGATCAATGGTGCCCTTCAAGACAGGTGCCAGTGCTGCATGACGGGCCCTTGGTGTTATGGGATTCTCTGGCTATCTGTGAGTATCTTGCTGATAAGGAAGGGGGTGTTTCCTTGTGGCCGCAAGACAGTACAACTCGCGCGCGGGCACGCGCCATGAGTGCCGAAATGCACTCAGGTTTTGAATCCATGCGTAGCACCATGCCGATGAACTGCCGGCGTATTGTCAATGGTTTTGAACCAAACCTTGAAACACGTACTGACATCAATCGCGTTGTGCAGTTGTTTGAAGATGCCTTGCAGGAAAGTGGCGGTCCCTGGTTGTTTGGTGATTACAGTGTCGTGGATGCTATGTATGCGCCGGTTATATCACGCTTCAATACTTATCGAATACAGTTGCCTTATGAGTCTGCTCAGTATGCAAAGCGAGTGCTGGATGATCTGCATATGCAGGCATGGTATGCGGCGGCTGCTAATGAAAAACAAGTCCTTGAACAATCTGAAGTTCCCGACGCGGAGACCGTTTGAATGAGTCAGTCCAGAAAAATTGCTGTCTTGCCGGGTGATGGCATTGGCCCCGAAATCATTGCCATCGCGGTTGATGTACTCGAGGCCGTTAATACATCACACAAGCTTGGCCTGACGACCGAGAC
>CAYULV010000204.1:1979-7306 GCA_964445655.1 uncultured Granulosicoccaceae bacterium
GCCTTGAAGCCAGAGCTTGTCGGTGGTCTTGATCTGATGATCTTGC
The DNA here is from genome assembly GCA_964445655.1 of uncultured Granulosicoccaceae bacterium. Classification (GTDB taxonomy): domain Bacteria; phylum Pseudomonadota; class Gammaproteobacteria; order Granulosicoccales; family Granulosicoccaceae; genus Granulosicoccus. The sequence continues at coordinate 2,026 of CAYULV010000204.1, forward strand.
GCGAACTGACCGGCGGTATCTACTTTGGTGAACCACGTGGTATCGAGACCCGTAACGGCGAGCGTGTTGGTTTCAACACGATGGTGTATAGCGAAAGCGAAATTCGGCGCATTGCTGTTCGTGGGTTTGAAATAGCCCGTGCACGTAACAAGCAGCTCTGTTCGGTTGACAAGGCCAATGTGCTGGAAGTCTCCGAACTGTGGCGCGAAATTGTTATTGATGTTGCGAAGGACTATAGCGATGTTGAGCTTAGTCATATGTATGTCGACAATGCCGCCATGCAACTGGTGAAAACGCCGAAGCAGTTTGATGTTGTTGTCACCAGCAACATTTTTGGTGACATTCTGTCTGATGCAGCTGCGATGCTTACAGGTTCGATCGGCATGTTGCCGTCGGCATCGCTGGATGAAAAAGGTAAGGGCATGTACGAGCCGGTCCACGGTTCGGCGCCGGACATTGCCGGCCAGGGAATTGCCAACCCGCTGGCGACCATCCTGTCAGCGTCGATGATGCTGCGCTACACCTTGAATGAAGCCGCTGCCGCCGATGCGATCGAAAAGGCGGTTGGGCAAGTCGTGACGGCAGGGTACCGCTGCCACGACATTGCCACCGGTGATGCAAACGAAACAGTTGTTAACACAAAAGAGATGGGTGCCGCCGTGCTGGCCGCGCTCTCAGGAAACTAGAAACCATGTCCAGGAAGTTCGATGTTGCCGTTGTGGGTGCGACCGGTGCGGTCGGTGAGACCATGCTGTCGATCCTTGCGGAGCGAAATTTTCCCGTAGGCGAGATTCACGCCGTGGCTAGCGCCCGCTCAGCGGGCAAACGGGTCGAGTTTGGCAACAAGCAGCTGGTTGTCCAGGATCTGGACACCTTCGATTTCAGCACCGTGCAGATCGGCATTTTTTCACCCGGTGCATCTGTGTCAAAAATTTATGCCCCAAAAGCCGCTGCAGCTGGCTGTGTCGTCATCGACAACACCTCCCAGTTTCGCTATGACGATGACAAACCGCTAATTATCCCGGAGGTCAACGCCCACACCCTGGGTCAATACAAAGATACCAATATCATTGCCAATCCGAATTGTTCGACCATTCAGATGCTGGTCGCGCTCAAACCCCTGCATGATGCATTTGGTATTACCCGCGTCAATGTCGCCACTTATCAGGCGGTATCCGGCACTGGCAAGGACGCTATCGAGGAATTGGGCGGTCAGACCGCGCGTCTGCTCAATGGTTTGTCGATCGATCCGGTGGTCTATCCGAGGCAAATTGCTTTTAACGCGTTACCGCATATAGACAGCTTCCAAGAGAACGGCTATACCAAGGAGGAGATGAAAATGGTGTGGGAAACCCACAAGATCATGGAAGACTCGAGCATCCGGGTGAATCCCACCTGTGTGCGAATTCCTGTCTTCTATGGTCATTCAGAGGCCGTTCACATTGAAACCCGCGAGCCAATCAAAGCTGATCAGGCCCGGGAATTGCTGGAGAGAGCCCCTGGAGTAGTGGTTTTAGACGAGCGAAAGGACGGGGGATACCCGACTGCCGTGACCGAATCAGCTGGAACTGATGCGGTGTTTGTAGGGCGGATTCGTGAGGACATAAGCACTGAAAACGGGCTCAATCTTTGGGTTGTTTCCGATAATGTGCGAAAGGGTGCTGCACTGAACAGCGTGCAGATAGCTGAGTGTCTGGTGTCTGACCATTTGTAAACGCTAACTTAAGCTGCTGAATTGATGCGATAATTCAGCTATAGATAGCGTGGTGACAGATAACTTCGTTTGATGCGAGCCACGACGATTCCAACGTCGGGCCGTGTCGATCGACATAGCGGGACACAGAAAAAAGTGCGAAAACTTGCAACGGCAGCAGCAGTCAGCCTGGCGCTGGCCTCAGGAGGCGCCTTCGGTCTAGGGCTCGGTGACATCGAGATGCGCTCGGCACTGAATCAACCGATGAACGCCGAAATCCGCCTGACTTCGGTCAAGCCCGGTGAATTGGATGGCATGATAGTGCAGCTTGCATCGGAAGATGCCTTTTCCCGTGCGGGAATCGATCGCACTCAAGCCTTGACCGATCTGGTTTTCACGGTCGATCAGAGTTCCAATGTCCCAGTCATCCGGATCAGTAGTCGACGACCGGTTGTTGAGCCGTTTCTGAATTTCCTTCTTGAAGTCGACTGGCCGCAAGGTCGCATGGTGCGTGAGTACACCGTCCTTCTCGACCCACCCGTTTTCATAACAGCGACCGAGCGCAGTACGGCGACGGATCAGCCAGCAGTCGTTCAACGTGATACCGAAGTATTGGTCTCACCCACACCGATCCAGCGCGATACGAATGCGGCTATTGCCGATACCTTTGAAGTAGAGGTTTTTGATGGCGGCGGTGATGTCGAAGTCGCTGACTCGGAATTCCCAACGACGCCTGACGTCTCGGGTGAAGGTGAGATCGTCTCATTGACCGATCTGGGTGCACCGAATACGGACGCCATCGATGCGCGCGAAGCTGCGCTTGCTTTTGACCCTGACTCGTTTGAAGTTGAGGTGTTCGGTGGCACCGAAGAAGTGGGTAATGACTTTGTCGTTGCCGAAGAAAATACAGATGGTCTGGAAGACTTCGTTGTTGTCGAGATCGATGAGAATGGTGAAGAATTTGATGGGTCGACCATCGTATCGCTCGATGACATCGATACCGGTACTGCCTCCGATGGGGCAACAGAAGTTGCTGTACAGCAAGGTGATACCTTGTTTGAAATCGCTACGGCCAATGCGCAAGCCGGTGTATCGGTTGAGCAGATGATGATGGCTTTGCTTGAGGCGAATCAATCTGCTTTCATACAGGGCAATATCAATCTTGTACGGGCGGGTGAAATTCTACGCATCCCCGATGCAAGTGAAGCTGCCAGCTTGTCACAATCGCAAGCTCTTGCAGCTGTCGATCAGCAAAGTCAGTTGTGGCAGGAATACCGCGACAACTTGATCAGCAACCAGCCAACACGTTTGGCCGGAAACCAATCATCTGACGATAGTGCTTCGAGCGATACCGCCATCGCAGATGCGTCAAGCGGAAGCGATGCTGCAAGCACTGATGCTTCAGGCGATCAAATTTCTGGCGCCGATAGTGATGCTACTGGAGCTACGACGGACGGTGAGTTGTCTTCCGACGCACAAGCCATTCTCGATTCGGCTCGAAATGAAATTCTCAATCGAGATGAACTGAAGATCGTCGCTGATTCGTCAAGTACAACGAGCAGTGCCAGCGCCACAAACGATAATCCCGATAGCGCACAGTTGTCGGAGGTTAATCGCAAGCTGCAACTGGCGCGTGAAGAATTGTCCGCCACACGATTGCAATCAGACGATCTGGCCGAGCAGGCGGATGAGTTAGGTGCAACGAACGAAAACCTTGATGCCTTGGTAACCTTGCGCCAGAACGAAGTGGCGCGGCTTGAAGCGCAGCTTAGTGAAGCGCGTACGGCTGCTGCCGATTCGGTTGCTGACGCAAGCGACACAGAAGTAACCGAGATTGCTGGCGACAGCGATGCTGCGGGCACCGTTGCCGAGTTGGTTGACGAGTCAGTCGCTGGCGCTTCAGACGCTGCTGGAACGGCGCTTGAAGGTACGCTGGGCGCTGTCGAAGATGCTGGCGAGTCGTTGACTGAAATAGAAACACCGTCGGCAACTGAAACAACTGCTGCTGCTGATACAGCCGTTGCCGCTCCCGAAACACAAGCAGCTACTCCCTGGTATCAGGATTTCTTGAAGAATCCTATGAAGATGCTGATTGCGGGGATCGGATCGCTTGCCTTGTTGTTGTTAGGCTTCGTGTTGTTCCGTCGCAAAAAGCCTGAGCCTGATGATATCGATACTGAAGTCGAGATTCAGGATGTACATACCGAGCGTGATCTTGATGTGCCAGATGCTTCAATAGACGCATCAATGGATGCAGCCGGTGCTGCTGTTGATGGAGTGACTGATGCTGGTGCACGAGGTGTTGACGCTGTAAAAGGCGCCGCAGTGGCTGCGGGTGCTGCAGGTATCGCTGCCGCAGGTGCTGGTGAGCTGTTCGGCAAAGATAAAGACGCGGCAGATCCTGCTGAAACCGTCAGCTTTGCCGATACTGATGACACCTTGGATTTCGGCTCCGAGACACAAGCAGTTTCTGCGCTTGATGAAGATGGTATCGACAAGGATGACACGATCTCCGAAGTTGACGTCTATCTCGCCTATGGTCTGCATGGCCAGGCTGAAGAATTGTTGAACAAGGCCATTGAAGGTAATCCGGACAATGCCGAATACCGCATGAAGTTACTGGAAACGTATCATGCGCAAGGTAACAGTGAAGGTTTTCATACGACTGCCAGTGATTATCATCAACGCTTTGGCGGTAACACGCCTGAGTGGGAAAAAATAGCATCGCTTGGCGTTGAATTGCGACCTGGTGACAGCCTCTATTCCTCCGCTGCTGCGTCGGTAGATTCAGTAGGTACTGGTCAGGTTGGTGGAACTGCGCTTGACGAGACTGACTTTGCCGCATCGGAAAATAATGACACAGCAGCTAGCAGCGTTAGCCGTGACTTCACGAGTGCCGAAGACGTCGTTGATTTTGACAGTGTTGACGAATCCGATCTGATGGATCAAAGCATCGATCCAGCGTTCGCCTTCTCTGAAGAAGATCTCGAAGCAAGCGGGGACTTCACAGCGGTTGCTGAAGAAATCGCAGATGATGCAGGAACTATAGAGTTTCCTGACTTCAGCGACGATGCCAGCAGTGCAGTCGATGCTGTAAAAGATGCCGGCAACGGTGGACTTGCAGCAGGCGCTGCAGGCTTGGCCGGTGCTGCGGGCGCGGCCGGTGCAGCAGGTGCTGCGGCGCTCGGCGGCGCTGGGGCTTCCCTGGGTGAAATAGCTGGTTCAGTCGGCGACAAGATGGAAGGGTTGAACGACGACGGTTTGAGTATGGATGAACTGGACGCCAGCAGTGTTTCGAATGCTGCCAACGACAGTCTCGATCTTTCTGCAGTCGCTGACGACCTGACGCTTGATCTTGATCAGTTGTCTACCGATATGGATCTCGACGGTACCGAGCTACTCGGAGACGGCGGTGCCATGAATGATCTGGAGATTCCTGATCTGACGGCTGACAACGAGCTGCTGACAGGCGAAGGCATTGCTGGCGACAGCGATGAGATGGACACGATGATGGATCTTGCCAAGGCCTATATCGATATGGGTGACAACGACTCTGCCAGCAGCGCGCTTGGTGAGATCGTCAAGAGC
>CAYULV010000205.1:0-7244 GCA_964445655.1 uncultured Granulosicoccaceae bacterium
TGCCTTTCTTCTTGTCGAGATGCTTTACGAGCGCAGGTGCTGCCGCCCCACCACCAAACTGAATCCTGCCTTTCTTCTTGTCGAGATGTTTGACGAGAGCAGGCGCTGCTGCACCGCCACCAAATTGAACAGTTGAAGACTTTTTCATCGAATACTCCTGTAATAGTCAAGTGAGTCAGAAATTTACTGACATAAAATTAACTAGCAGTACTCGCCTCGTTTACAACTATTTAAAACGCCTAAGTAACATGTTATGTGTCAAATATCCCAAAAACCTATAAAATTTTCTAGCTACTAACAACGGCCAGCTAACATCATTAACTACAACAGTTGATCGCTTGAATATCTTTTTTAATTGACTTGTATCGACGATTGTTCGCTGCTTGGTGTTCGCTCGCGATGCCAAACGTACAAACCGGAACATACAATAATCACGGAACCAACAACTATCGATGCGCTTGGTATTGAGCCGAAAATCAGCCAACCCAACACAGATACGAATATGATTTGAGAGTAGATAGTGGGTGACAGAACTGATGCTTCAGCATGTCGGTGTGCATTGGTCAGCAAGGTATGACCTACGATTCCGACCATACCCAGCGAGGACAACAGCATTAACTCGAGCAGCGACGCAGGATAGTTCCAAAGGTAGTAGGCAAACGGTAGAAAGAATATAGTCCCCAAGCCTGATGAGTAGAATTGAGTCACCGCATTCTTATCGGTCACACTCACAATACGGCTGAGTAAAAAATATCCCGAAACAGCGAACATTGCTCCAACGGCATACAAGGAATGAACGTCAAAGGATTCATCCCAAGGTTTCGTGATGATCAAAACACCCACAAAGCCCAAAAATATGGCAAGAAAACGCCTTATTCCAACCCGCTCACCGAGTATTGGTATGCTAAGCAATGTGACGACCATCGGCGATAGAAACAATATCGACACAACGACCGTGAGTGGAAGGTAGTAAAGGCTGGCGAAATTTAATGCCGTGTTGAGTAGCAAAAGCGCGGCGCGCAGCAACTGCAATTTATAGTTATTCGATACAACTATCTTCCTGCCTTCACGCGGCAGATAAAATGTCAGCACGCACACAAAGTGCCCTAGATATCGAACAAAAACCACCTGAAGCACTGGAAACGATGAAGTAATCAGCCACTTCGCACTTGTCTCCATGATCGCAAAACTGAAGAATGCAAATAGCATCATCGCCAGACCAAGCGGTACATTCCTGCCGATCGGAGCAGGAGACATAAGGAATGACATAGTCTGTTTAACGACAGGCAGATGTTTGTGACGACAATCCTACGCACCAAAAGACAAAAAAATACCTGCCAAATCTTATAGGTTGAGTATCGGCATAAAACCTTCGACAACACTTAAGTACGAACAAAAAAACCTGCAATATAACTACATATTCTCCTGTTCAACTTTGGACTACTCACGAAAAGGCCGGCCTATGCGCGCTCTTAACCATCTCAAAACCGAAAATTTGAGCGCGTTACCGCGCCAGCTGACTGAAAGCTGACACGGGTTCAAACATTGGATTACTCAATGAACAACGTAACGATAAATAAGCTGATGGTGAATAGATCCCGCCTCCAAAGCCTCCTTTTTGTTGATTATCAGTTTTTCATAGCCCGAATGCGAAAATACCGCCCCTAGATTTAAAGCAACTAGATGGAAGTACACATGCAATGGATGTGACAGGCAAATAAAGTGGATAACAACTCCCGAACAGTACAACCCCTGTTCAACTGGGTGCATGGATATATCGGACCACGAACCCACATTGACATTGCGATGATGTTCGCACTTAAACAACCAGGGCACATGAATTTAACGATGTATCAAATAAAAATGAAGCGACTGCCAAAAACGGATTAAAAATAAAACCAAACGGGTGATGTGCTTACACTCTCGAGTGAAGGCACTCAACCATTGGCAGTAATGTAAAAATAAATGACCAACCAGGCTGTCCAGACTGACACGCCCGAGGCGAGTGACCAGAACATGTTGTCCCAATCTTGATATCCAAACGTAAAGCGTGAGTGTTTTTCCACCGGGCGGATATCAAACCTCAGCTGCATCGACTGACCTCTATGGATTTGCAAATACCAATCAAGCAAACCCACCAATAGAACAATTGCGTCAAAATTGAATGCAAAGAGTTCAAGCACCTGACGCCAGGAAAACTGCTAAATCGTTTCCGTCGATGGCAAGAAGAACATGATCAATCTTATCCATCGGCATGTCGAACCAGGTGTTCAAACGATCGCGCTACTACCTCAACTCCTGGACCAACATTGCTTTCTAACTGATAAGCATTAATCCAATTCGCCCTGACAGCTCTTGTCCCAGTCAATACGTACCACCACACTAATGTAAACGACCAAACCGAGCTTGCCGCATAGTAGAAAGTGGCTCCAGAATTGTGCTCGCGATGGTTCGGAATTTACCGGAGCAGCAGGAGATAGCTTTGTCATGGACAACAGGCTGTAGCCCACCTTGCACGTGGACGACGTCGTCAAGACGTCATTTGTCATTGTGAAAGTGTCGTCGTCAACTTAAAAATAGTGACCCAGTTTGCACTCGCGTTTGGATCCATCACGAGACCTATGGGATTACCACCCCAACACACGTTTGTGTGAAAAAAAATGCAACATCAGCCAATGACGCGATAAAAAATAGAGTAGCTCACGCTTTTGCCCTAATTCAGCCCCGATTTTATGGTGCCCAAACACGGTTTTAAGGGAAAAACTGGGGTCGCGGAAGCACTTTATCCTGCTGGACACAGGAGTCGATACGCATTAATCTAGAAAAGCTTAAGGCCCACTATTAATGAGAGCATTATATAAAATGAAATTTAAACTCAAATCTACTCTGTTGGCGGCTACTGCGGCAGCCGCAATGTCTGCAGCCACCGTTTCACACTCAGCCGATTCAGTAAACGTTGCATTCTTCCTTGAGTGGGCAACTCCTAACATGCTCGCCAAGGTTGACAACTCTTATGCAGATGCCATGGGCGTTGACGTTAACTGGGTTGACTTCACTACTGGTACTGCGATGACCGAAGCCATGTTAGCTGGAGATATTGATATCTCTTACTCACAGGGCCTCGCACCATTCGTTACTGCGATCCAACAAGGCGCGCCTCTGAAGATGGTAGGCATCGCTGTTGTTTACACAGCAAATGATTGCTTCGTAAAGAATGATTTAGGTATTGACTCTTCAAACGCTTCTGAATTAGAAGGTAAAACGGTTGCTGTTCCATTAAACACAATGGCTGACTTTGCTTTCCGCAAGTATATGTCACACCTCAATGTTGACATCGATACCATGACTATCGTTGATCAAGCTCCACCTGATGGTGCCAAGTCACTTGCTGACGGCGCTGTAGATATGGCTTGTGTTTTCGGCGGCGTTGCATCATCTGCTGCCGCTGAAGTTGGCACAGCCATTATGTCTAAAGAGCAAAAAGTAGAAGCAGACATCGGTTCTTTCGATGTTATCTCTGTAACAGAGAAATTCGCGACAGAAGAGCCTGAACTACTGAAAGCTTTTCTGGAAGCAACTGAAGAAGCCAACGAAGGCTTCCAAGGTACTGACGCGGAATTCGCCAAGATCGCTGAAGCCGCTGGTATGGATCTAGAAACCACCAAAACTCAGATGGCTGATTTCATCATGCCAACTGCTCAAGAGCAGCTTGACAACTACTTCAACGAAGGTGGTACTGCAGCATCAGCCGCTGCATCGCTTGGCCTGGTATTCGCTGATGACTCGGATGGTACTGAAATCGCTAAAACTATTGATGGTTCATTCCTTCAGTAATTTTTAGATTGTAACCGTACGATCAAACCAGGCCACGCGTTGTGTGGCCTGGTTTTTTTATTGGTAAAAGAATATTTATTGCAAGCCCTTGCACCAAGCGCTTTTTGTTTAACTACCTGCGACTATCACTATGGCAGATCTCGTCTGTGAAGATCTCAATATGACGTTTACGAATCCGCAAACCGGGGCGGATGTAGAGGCGTTAAAGGATATTAACTTCACACTAAAAAAAGGAGAATTGCTCTCCGTTCTTGGTCCATCGGGCTGTGGTAAAACAACGCTGCTCAATTTGCTGGCCGGGTTCTTAATCCCCACGTCCGGAAAAACAACGCTAGGTGATAAAGAAATACATGGCCCAGGCGTGGAACGCGGCATGGTGTTTCAACAAGGCGCCTTGTTTGAATGGCTGCCAGTATCTAAAAACGTAGACTACGGCCTGCGTATGAAAAAGATGCCGGCTAAAGAGAGCGAGCAACTCGTTGAAAAATGGTTGGACATCGTAGGCCTGCAAGGGTTTGGCAATACCCCCACCTACCAGCTATCAGGTGGTATGCAGCAACGTGTTGCCTTAGCGCGTTGCCTGGTTAACGATCCGGACCTTATCCTGATGGACGAACCACTCGGCGCCTTGGATGCATTAACGCGAGAAAAAATGCAATCACTGGTGCTGGAACTTTGGAAGGAGACCGGTAAAACTATCATGATCATCACTCACTCAGTAGAAGAAGCGCTACTGTTGGGTGAACGTCTATTCGTTATGGCACCGCGCCCGGGGCGCATATACAAAGAATACAATCTGCCATTCGCGGAACGTGGGCTAACCGAATCCCTTCGAGACATCAAACAAGATGCACACTTTTCAGAGGTACGTGAAGAAATTCTCACGATGATCTGGAATATGGAAGAGGAGATTATGGGTCGTGCTTGAGTGGCTATCAGACAATCGTGCAACGGTCGCAGCGGTACTCATACTGTTGCTGCTCATTTCATTTATATCTTCAATCTACATTGGCCGAAAGCGCCTTGCTGACGCAGAAAAGGAAGCCGTATTTGGTGACCCGGAACGCACCAAGGGCGGCTGGTATTGGTCAGTATGTGGTGTTTCTGCCCTACTCCTGCTTTGGTTTTATTTTTCCTGGGGCGTTGGCCGTGCTTACTACCCGATGGCTGCCAACGAGATGTGTCAGGTGGCGAAAATTGAAGAGGCCATGTCGCCAATCAAAGCGACGCTACCTATTGGTTCACGCTACTACAAATCGACCTTACTCGTTTCCCGAAACGCTGATCAACTAAGAGACTTGATGGTAGCGATTCCGGCTGATGCCTTTAATGAAGCGGAACAAGACGAGCTCTCATCAATTGTCGAAGATACTCTCCAGCTTATTGCCAATTCGTCCAATGAAGCGAATATGAGGCCAGAGCTAGCGGGTGAGCTGGAGGCATTATCATCTGAGCTCAACGATTTAGCCGAACGTTTAAGTGCAGGCCCAGGCGATTTAAAACCCACAGCTGAAGCACTTGCTCAACCGAAGTGGGGCGTGTCAAATGTCGAGATCCCCATATTACCAATGACATCCAGAGGGGTGATGTTTGACGAAGCATCGGTTGAAGCCAAAGCCATCACTGGCCGTTTTCTCAAGATTCGTAACCACATTCCCGCCAATGATGAGCTCATTGCAAGCATTGCTGAGCGCATCAAAGCCGTTAAAGCGGCTAGTAAATCTGGTAGCTTTGATGCCGAAATAGCTGAAGTACGTGATGATTACGTGAAGGCAGTCGAACGGATTTTCAAACGCTTAGACGACGGAACGATATTCCCAGCAGCAGCCCTCAGCGGCGTAAACTCCGCCGTCGAAAATTTAGAAGAAGCGCAGAACAAAGCCCGCGGCGGCTTGCGCATTGTTGACGCTTTATTTTTACCAGGCGACGGTATTGTCAAATCGAAAACGCAATGCACTGAGCAAAGTTCTGCTCGCTGGTTGCCAAAACCCACCGACGTGGTTGCCACCTTTGCAAAGCTGGCAAACCCTGATCTGGAAAACGGTGGTGGTTATCGCGGCTTTACCCTGCTGTGGTGGAAATGGTTACCCGTGGCAGACGTGGTGGGCTTCCTGGTTCCAGATTGGATTGCCGATGTGATTCCCGGCGATTACGCCAGCCATGGCCCTGACGGCACAATAACGCCCAACACCAAAGATAAGGTACTGGCATTTGCGCAAGGTGAGACTGACCTTGGCCACATTCCGATGCTCGATGGTCACATTTGGGATTCGTTATTCCGCGTATTGATGGCGCTGAGCTTAGGTATATTGCTGGGAGTACCGCTGGGCTTGTTTATGGGTATATCAAAGTTCTTCAAATCGTTCTTTGACCCATTGATCGAACTCTACCGCCCAGTGCCGCCACTCGCATGGGCGCCGTTGATCCTTACCATTTTCGGAATACAGGACGACGGTAAGATCTTCCTACTCTTTATGGTCGCGTTTGCGATCATGGTTATCTCGGCACGTACCGGAGCTATCGGTACACAGCTATCGAAAATCCGTGCAGCGCATTCACTGGGCTCCACCGATGGGCAGATTATGCGAAACGTTATCTTGCCCAATGCCCTGCCAGAGATACTCACCGGTATTCGTATATCCGTTGGTGTGTGCTGGGGTACATTGGTTGCAGCAGAAATGCTTGCAGGTACCACCGGTGTGGGCTTTATCGAGAACATCGCGCGAACCGTCTCTGATTACGAGCTGATTTGGGTGACCATTTTGATCATGGGCTTGTTAGGCCTGTTGTTCGATTTGATCATGCGCTGGATCATTAACCGGACCATCCCATGGCGTGGTAAAGGCTAAGAAAGTACGTCGCACCTACAAGGCATTCGGATATGAGCGCACACCATGCGCTCGCGAATTCCTTGTAGGCTACGACGGCAATTGGCAACCCGCCAACCGTTACGCCTAACGAATATCTAAGGGCTTGAATGGATCACCCCCAAACGTCGCCTCAGCGCGAAAAGTCTGCATCGCGTTTTTCAACAAACGCGGACATGCCTTCACGCTGATCGTCGGTTCCAAACAAGGACAAAAAAGCACGGCGTTCGGAAGCAAGTCCTTGTTCAAGCGTTGTGTTCGCTGAAACAAGAACGGACTCTCTGGTCAGGTATACCGCACTGGCAGAAAGTCGTGCAATGGATTCCGCCACTGCCTGAGTTTCTTGACGAAATTCAGAAAGTGGAATAACACGGGACACAAGGCCACTCCGCTCCGCTTCTTCCGCATCCATCATGCGCCCAGTCAGACACATCTCCATGGCTTTGGCAGCACCGACAAGTCGAGTAAGACGCTGTGTTCCACCCAGACCCGGCATGGTGCCAATGCGAATTTCCGGTTGACCAAATCGGGCGTTGTCAGCAG
>CAYULV010000206.1:0-7166 GCA_964445655.1 uncultured Granulosicoccaceae bacterium
GTTTCAAGCAATGCCTCAACACGTTTCATTCGTTGTTTCAAGGCACCCGGCCGAGCTTTTTGCATCTCGAACGGCGGGTTGAACAACACAGCAACAGCTTCAGCGTGCTGAACCAGCTTGCTTGCGTCAGCCGGCAAGTCGGTCATCTCTCCCTTGAGTGTCTCCAGGCTGGCTGGTAAAGCTTCTAAATTGCTACTGCCAAGCTTTGCCACTACACCCTTAAGCTCAGCGCTGTGTTCGACAACAACCGGCGCCACGCTTTCAGCAGACTTTTCTGAAGCTGAAGTATCGGCAAGTGCGGACTCCTCTGCTTTCGCTTCACTTTTCGCGTCACTGGCCACTTTTTCTTCGTGTTCCGTGAGTACTTTGCCAGCCTTTTCCATAGCCGCTGTAAAAGCCTGATCACGTTCAGCGGTATCGGCATCATCGAACGCTTTCCAACTTTGTTCCAATGCTTGAAAGCGCCCTTTGAATTGTGGCGACCAAACCGACTTCGACAATTCTTCAGCGGATTGCAGTGCAGCACCAACGGCATGAGTCGTTGCTATGCGCTCGGCTTCACGCGCAGCTTCCTCATCAAGGCGTTGCTGCAGTTGCTTCGCAACGACCTTGTCACGTGAACGAACGGCAGTCAGTGCTGCTCGAATCGTATCGTGATGTGTCAGACGGCTAGCCGCTGCGAGACGCGTATCATGAGAGCGAGTCTGCTGAACGACATCGAGTAATGATGATTCTTCTGTGATTGCATCGAGTGCCATCTCCCGCTGGGTTTTAGCAACACTGCAAGAGGCAATGGAAACAGCAAGTCGCGGAGCATGCGAGGCCAGCAAGGCACGAACAGCGATATCGCTGACGGCATCCTGCTCCAACAATTCTGACAAACGAGACTCTGCAGCAACGCGAATGGCTTCGGCGCTGTCGCCATTGGCGTCAAGCAGTTCTCGAAGTGCAGCAAGATCAGTTAACTTGGCAATCGCGGCTGTTCTGACCGTAACATCCGGATCATTAGAGGCTAGCTCGATAATGATGGTCTGAGAATCGCTGTCTGCCGCGTCCAGCTGATCAAGGCTTTCACGACGCACCGTCGGATCCTTGTGCTGGTGTTGTGACGATGATTTAAGGAAATTTTTCACACGCATGAAAGCGCTATAGCAGGTTCAGGAATTCGGGCCCAGTATAACAATAGCGCTTGAGCTACGCCGTTCGTACCCGCAGCGGCGACAGGGCCATGATTATTCGTGTCGCCTACACCTACTAAACTTCCGATTGAGGATGTCCCACAGGGTCAATATTGCTAGTCCGTTCACCCATCGCCAGACACATCAGGGTGTTCGGAGCATTGATCGATCGCTTTGGGCGGCATCTGCATAACCCCAGGCGACAATCCACTGGCAAACCAAGAACCACGCACAAAAAGCAACTTGTAAGGGGATTGACGGTCAGGATTAGTGCACAAGCAATTTTTTGACAATTGCATTGTGTTACCCACTGGGTGACGCTAACAATTTGACTGGTGATTTTGCCGGATAAAAATTGAGGCATCGCTCACAGATTACGCGCTAGTAAACGAAATACACCGACGCCGGGGCCCATACACACAGGAGTCCCGGCCCGATCAGCCGATACCGCTTGTATGAATCAAACAGCCGCTGCCGATATCCGCACCCTGCCGACCGGGACGAGCCAGTCCGTTGCCACGGCACGGAGTGCCCTCGAACAAATCCTGCTTGGCAAACAAGAGCAGGTGACCCTGGCGCTAAGCTGCCTGATCGCCCGCGGGCATTTACTGATTGAAGATGTCCCAGGTGTGGGCAAGACAACACTGGCACAAGCTCTGGGCGCCGTTCTCGGCATGCCTTGGACACGCGTTCAGTTCACCAGCGATCTGTTACCTGCCGATATCGTAGGTGCGTCGATCTTCAATACAACAACACAGAATTTCGAATTCAAACCCGGTCCGGTGTTCACATCGATATTGCTCGCCGATGAAATCAACCGAGCCCCACCGAAAGCGCAAAGCGCACTGTTGGAGGCGATGGAGGAGCGACAGGTATCGGTAGATGGTCAAACCTATCCGCTGAACGAAGATTTCTTTGTTATCGCAACACAAAACCCTGCCGATCAACTCGGAGCTTTTCCCTTGCCCGAGTCACAACTTGACCGCTTCCTCGTCGGTATCGAAATTGGCTACCCGGACAAAAAGGTTGAACGCGAGTTGCTGGAAAATGGTGATCGCCGCAGCAGTCTCTCGGAACTGTCAGCCACAACAGATCCTGATCAGGTCAAAGCCTGGTCCCATGCCGCCGAACAGGTTCATATCGCTACACCTATTTTCGACTACATCCAGGCTCTGCTATCGATTACACGCGAAGGCGCGGTCCATCAAGGTACCGGGTTGAGCCCAAGAGCGGGTTTGAATCTAGTGCGACTGGTGCGAGCCTACGCATTTCTCGCCGGTCGCAGCCATGTACTGCCCGATGATGTCAAAGCGGTTTTTCCGGCAATGAGCGGACATCGTCTGACAGGGCAAGTCAGAAGCGGCCATAAATTGGCCAATGACATTCTGGACCAGGTTCCAATGCCCTGAGCGTCGGAGCTTTTCAAATGAACACCCTGTCGCATATATGGCAACGTCTGTTCAGGACACGGGCGCTTGATCTACTGCCGCACAAGGTAGAACACCAACGTATTTATATCCTGCCAACACGTCGCGGCTGGGCGTTCCTGGCAGCCCTGCTGCTCATGCTGATTGCATCCATCAACTATGCACTGAGCCTTGGGTATGCCTTGTGCTTTTTGCTGACTGGGTTGTTCGCAGCGACTTTGCTTCATACCTATAAAAATCTTTCCGGCATCGTCGTTCAACACATGAGTGCAGGGGATGCCTTTGCAGGTGACAAACTACCTTTCTACCTGAAAGTGCACAACCCCAGCGGCACCGATCGCCACGGTCTGAACCTGATCACCGCAAACAACAGAAGCGACAATATCGCCATTGCTTCTCTGGAGTCCACAGAGGTAACAATCAGTTTTAACACCATCAAACGCGGATATCAGTCGCTAGGAAGGCTGACACTGCAAAGCGACTGGCCACTCGGGCTGTGGACCGGTTGGAGCTATCTGCATGCCGATATCAAAGGCATTGTCTATCCGGTTCCAGAGTCGGACCCACCTGAATTACCCAGTGTGTTGAGCGATGCCGACGGTGCCCGGCAAACCATCGCGAGACAAGGCGATGTTTCCGGACTGCGTGACTACCAGGGCGGCGACTCTATAGGCTCTATCGCCTGGAAGTCAGCTGCTCGAGGCCTGGGTCTGAAAGTTAAAACCTTCGACGCCGAAGCCGGTGATGCACGAACCGAATTCTCACTCGAACAGGCCCGCGCAGGCACACTCGAAGAACAACTATCGCGTATCGCTGCGTGGGTATTGAAAGCAGAATCAGGCAATGCCGACTACGCGCTCAGATTGCCTGCCGAGGAACTCGAATTCAATCACGGCCCAGAACAACAAAGAAAGGCACTAACCGCACTTGCCTTGCACGGACATCCGCGATGAGCACTACCGAGGCACTGGATGAACGCACGGTCAAAGCGTTGATCGCGCTTCTATTCCTTGTTCAAGTCCCTCATGTTTTGCATCTGCCTCTGTGGGTAAGCTTACTGGGTGCAGGCATCGTATCAACTCGATTTGCTGCATTGCGTTATCCCGACAAACGTTTTATCAAACGATTGCTTTCGCCACTGGCGATAACTGCCATTGCCATCGGAGCGGCGATAATAATCAGGCTACAGTACGGATATTTTCTCGGTCGTGACCCATCGGTCGCATTTCTGTTCTTGCTCGTCGCAGCCAAAAGCGCTGAACTCAAACGCCCGAGCGATGCAACGCTATTGCTGTGCCTTGCCGCCTTTCTATTGCTCACCCAATATTTTTACTCGCAAAGCATTCTTTCCGCACTGGTCACCTTGCCTGCCGTTGTCGCGCTCGGACACGCACTTTGCATACTCAGAGATCCAAAAAACCCGGTCGCCAGCAAGACGCAAGTCAAACTCATCGGCAAACTGTTATTGCAAGGCGCGCCCATCGCAGCGCTGTTATTCATGGTTTTCCCGCGTCTGCCGGGACCTTTATGGTCTTTACCCGAAGATGCCATGGCGACGACGGGACTATCTGACACCATGGATCCCGGGTCCATTGCAAACCTCATTCAATCGCCCGCTGTGGCCTTTCGCGTTGATTTTGATGAATCACCACCACCGAATGCCTTGCGTTACTGGCGTGGGCCGGTCCTGAACAAATTTGATGGAAGACGATGGTCACAAGGGGAGCGTGCCGTCAAGGTACCGATAGATGCCCATCGCTCGGTCAATCTGAAGCGCAACAATAGTGATCCAGCAGATGTGGTGAATTACACAGTCACCTTGCAACCACACAAGCAGCGCTGGCTGTTTGCACTGGACAACCCTGTGTCCTTGCCACACACGGGATCCAGCGATGAGAATATCAACAATGGTCAGGACAAAGCCGTCGCGCGTCTATTGGCAGATGGTCAATTGATCAGCGAAGATACGGTAAGCCAGGTAATCCGCTACCGTCAAAGTTCAAGTCTGAGCAATCAGTTGGTACCGCTACGAAAACCTTCCATTGAAAATCTGCAACTGGCAGGCAAGAATCCAAAAACGACATCACTAGCACGAAAAATGCGCCAGCAAGCAGGTTCGGATGCCGCATTCGCACAAAATGTTCTGACTCATTTCAACGAAAAACCGTTTCACTACACACTGAAACCACAAATACTTGGCGACGCACCGGTTGACGAATTCATGTTCCAGACCCGCTCCGGATTCTGCGAACACTATGCAGCCGCCTTTGTTGTCATGATGCGAAGTGCCGGCATTCACTCGCGCATCGTCACGGGCTATCAGGGTGGTGAGATGAATGAGGACTACATGATCGTTCGTCAATCCGATGCACACGCCTGGGCTGAGGCTTATATAGATGGTGCATGGCGCCGTTATGATCCAACGGCGGCAGTTGCACCGACCCGCGTCGAACAAGGGGTCGCATCTGCATTGCCAGACGGTGAAACGCTTCCTCGAATGGCCCGTTTGAACGGTGGCTGGATCAAAGATATGAATTTGCACTGGGATGCGATGAACCATCAGTGGCAACGTCTTGTGGTTAATTTCGACAACGAATCACAGGCGAATTTGCTGAAGAAACTCGGCTTGGCGAAACCAGCCCTATGGCAGATCGCCGCTGTAATCAGTTTGGCTGCAGCACTGTGGTCTTTCGCCGTACTTGGCTTGCCAGCTATCGCAGCGGCCAAACTGACCGAAACGGAAAAGGCCTGGGCTCGACTATGCCATCTGCTGGCCCGTCGAGGCATCGTTCGCAAGAACGCAGAGACCCCTGAAGAATTCCTGACACGTGTCGCCGAAGCACACCCGACTCAGGCGCAACGTTTGCGACAGTTGCAGCAAGCGTTTGCCGAAGTGCGATTCAGCCAGAACAACGACGCACAAAACAAAACAACGTTGAAAACAATCAAACGTGAATTACGATCGCTGAGTATTGCATTGGCGAAAACCCGCTTCAGCCAGGCAAACTGACTTCTTCGCTCATTTCAAGATGTAAGGCTGACCCGGTATAAGGATTAGCGCGAGCAACGTCTTCATTCAGCTCAATACCAATACCCGGTTCAGTAGGAGGAATGACATACCCATCCTCCCAGCGCATTGGTGATTGCAAAATCTCCGCATGAAAACCTCCCCAGGTCTCGATGCTTTCCAGAATCAGAAAATTTGGTGTACAGCTAGCCAATTGAACATTGGCAGCACCTTCGACCGGACCACAGTAAAGATGCGGGGCGATTTGCGCATAGTAAGTCTCAGCCATACCTGCGATTTTCTTTGCTTCAAGCAAACCACCGACTCGCCCCAAGGCCATCTGCAAAATGGATGCAGCCTGCTCTTCAAGAACACGCGCAAATTCATATTTGGTGGTCAATCGTTCACCTGTGGCAATGGGAATGGATGTCTGTCGTGCAACACGCGCCATCTCTCGAGCGTTTTCGGGCGGTATTGGCTCCTCAAACCACAAGGGATCGCTGGACTCGATACGTTTTGCCAGACGAATGGCGCCAGATGTGGTGAACTGTCCGTGCGTGCCAAACAATAGATCAGCCCGATTGCCCACTGCTTTTCGCAATGTCTTGACAAATTTCTCTGATCTATCAAGGTCAGCCAGTGACGGTTGATGACCGTCATACACAGTGTAAGCACCCGCCGGGTCAAACTTCAGAGCGGTAAATCCAAGTTCGACATATTCAAGTGCTCGTTCAGCGGCAAGGTCCGGATCACTGTAAACCGATTCATCTTCACCCTTACGTGGATAGATATACGTATAACTGCGCAAACGATCATGCACCCGTCCACCCAACAACTCATAAACTGGTTTGTCTACAGCCTTGCCAACGATATCCCAGCATGCAGTTTCAAGTCCGCTCAGCACACTCATCAATGAAATATCGGGGCGCAGCGTATATCCGCGACCATAAACAGCACGCCATAGTTTCTCGATATGAAATGGATCGGCATCAACAAAGTGGTGCTCGAAGACGTCTTCTATCATTGCCGCGACAACCTGCGGACTGAACGTAGCGGTATAGACCTCACCAATACCTTCGATACCACACCGTGTGCGAAGCTTTACAAAGATGAAGTAACGCCCACCGTAGTGTGGCGGCGGATTACCCACCACAAAGGTTTCCAGCGACTCAATTTTCACACGGTTCACTCCTCAAGAGATCGAATTTGCCACATCCACTTCGCTGACATCAGCTTTGCGCTGTTGCCGCTCTATGCTAACTGGTCCACTTGGGTGTGGTTGTAAATAATCTGGTATATTTTTTTTGCTCTATTGAACAAGGAGGTTCAACGGAATGAACCCGAATTGCTACAGCTGCGCTGGCTCGCGCGTTATCAAAGATGGCCATTATTATCGTGCTGAGGATGCCCAGAGGGTCCAGCGATATCGTTGCAAGACATGTGGAAAGGGCTTTTCCAACGCCACATTTACCCCCACTTACCGGCAAAAACGGCGGCGTCTCAATAGCCGGATTGAAGTGGATATTGCCAGTAGCACGTCTCAACGCCGGATCG
>CAYULV010000207.1:0-1095 GCA_964445655.1 uncultured Granulosicoccaceae bacterium
CTTACAGTACGTTCCACTTAGTAGCTCTAACCAGAGCTTCCAATGCGGCAGTACCCGCATGCGAATTACCATTGGCGTTCAAGCATGGTGACCACACAGCGACTGCGGCAACATCCGGAACCACGGCAATGATACCGCCGCCCACCCCACTTTTCCCCGGCAGCCCGACACGGAAAGCGAAATCACCCGATGCGTCGTAGTGGCCACACAGCATCATCATTGAATTGAGCCTGCGTGCGCGTTCTTCATCAACGATACGTTTATCGGTGAGTGGATCGATTCCATTGTTAGCCAGGAAAAGTGCACTGCGTGCCAACTGCTCGCAACTCATGGCGATTGCGCATTGATTGCAATAAACATCCAGCACATCACCAACCGGCCTTTCGAGGTTGCCAAAGCTTTGCATGAAGTGGGCAAGACTTGCGTTACGGAAAGCCGTGTCGCGTTCTGATTGCGCAACGACTTTATCAATACCAATAGAGTTATCGTCTGCCAGTGACCGAATGAACGCAAGTAAATTCTCGGTAAATTCATCCGCGGTTTGACTCCCAAGTAAAGAGTCAGTGACTACCAGTGCACCCGCATTGATAAACGGATTGCGCGGAATTCCGCATTCCATTTCAAGCTGTACGATTGAATTGAAAGCATTCCCCGATGGTTCGCGACCGACCCGCTTCCAGATATCATCACCGCGCTGATTCAACACAGAGGTAAGCGTAAATAGCTTGGATATACTCTGGATGGAGAAATTTTCTTTTGCCGCGCCAAAGTTCGCTTTCTCGCCACTGACGGTAATGATGGAAGCGCCAAACTTATCCGGTGGCACCTGAGCCAACGCTGGAATATAGTCGGCTACTTTGCCTAGACCAATTTCATGCTGGATCGATTGACAGGTTTTATCTAAATGTGTTTGCAGTAAGGACATGTTGTACAAGTGCCAAAACGAGAAACAATAAAGCCTACTTTACTACCTTTCATACAACCATTACTCATATACATCAGAGTTTCAACATCCCTGCTCGCCAAACAGCTTCATCTTTAAAGAAAGGTACGTGCGAATCGCAGATCAGCGGTGTGAGGAAAATCCGTATTGCT
>CAYULV010000207.1:1195-7158 GCA_964445655.1 uncultured Granulosicoccaceae bacterium
TTGCAGGCGATTTTGTAGCGATCATCCGTCAAGCCGCTCACTTTTAGCTGCAGGCGTTCCATGGAAGAATCGACATAACGGGACATGCCACTGCCGGAGGCTTCTTCTCCCAACACATGCCAAGGTTCAATCGCAGATCTCAATTCCAATGTGATGTCACCGACTTTGCGGGTACCGTAGATGGGCAACCGGAATTCCCAAAAAGCGTCCAACCAATGCTGGCCGAACTTGATACCGTGCGAACGCAAGTCCTCAATAACAGCGGTGATATCTTCGTGCAGATAGTGAGGCAACATGTATTGATCGTGCAGCCGAGTACCCCATCGTTTTAATGGTGCTCTGTAAGGCTGATCCCAAAAACGACTGATCAGGCAACGTAACAACAAACCTTGAGCAATGCTCATGCGCGGATGAGGCGGCATTTCAAAGGCTCGAAGCTCAACCAGACCTTGGCGCCCTGCAGGACCATCTGGCGAGTAAAGTTTATCGATACAGATTTCCGCCCGATGGGTATTGCCAGTGACATCTATCAGCAAATGCCGCAGCAATCGATCAGCCAACCAGGGCTGGGCAACTTGACCCGCTGGAATTCGGCTTAATGCCATTTCAAGTTCATAGAGAGTGTCTGAACGCGCTTCATCGACACGCGGAGCCTGGCTGGTAGGACCCACAAACATGCCTGAAAACAGATAAGACAAACTAGGGTGATGCTGCCAATAGGTGATAATGCTCGCAAGCAACTCAGGACGTCGAATAAAGGGGCTGTCTTCAGGCGTTGGCCCACCAAAGGTGATGTGATTGCCGCCACCGGTACCGGCGTGACGACCATCGACCATGAATTTTTCAGCCGCAAGCCCAACCGACTTTGCCAGCTTATAAAGAACCTCGGTTTGTTCAACTAGTTCGCCGAATGATTCAACCGGGTGTACATTTACTTCTATGACACCTGGGTCAGGTGTAATGCGAAATGATTTAAGCCGACTGTCACGCGGTGGCTCATAGCCTTCAATAATGACGCTAACGTCCGCCTCAGTTGCTGCTTTTTCAATAACTGCAACGAGTTCTACAAACGGCACAGCACTTCTGAGTGGTGGCAGAAACACATGGATTTCATCATCACGCCATTCCACACACAGTGCTGAGCGAATAGGATGAGCCAAGGGCGACGATAGTGGACCCTGTAAGCTATCCTCAATGCTTGAAGGTGCAGGCAGCACCTCGGCTTGATCAAAACTATCCTCTGGAAAAGCCAGAAGCGCTTCATCGTCATCGGCGGTAATGGATTCAAGCGGCAGGCGTAATCCCATGGGAGAGTCACCGGGCACTAAAAAGACTTTATCTCTACGCAATGGCCAAACACTACTGCGCCAACCGTTCTCTGTACGGCGCAACGGCAGCATCCAGCCAATGGGTTCATCAAGACCTTTGGCCAAGCGGTTTACAAGATTTTGTCGTGACCGGCTGTCTTTCAAGTCAAGGTCAGCCAAATCAGTGCCTGTGGGTAGCAGGCTTTCGATCTGCAGGTGATAAAGCGGGTCTTCAAAACAGGCATGCAGGCACTGTGGCTCCAAGCGCAAAGAACGGGTCAGAACACTGGCAAACTGATTGGCCTGTTTACGTGTGTACTTATCGCCAACACCCGGCAGTTTGATGCGGCTATCGTCATGCCACATGGCAGCACCATCTGTTCTCCAGTAACACGTCAATGCCCAGCGTGGCGTTGGCTCACCGGGATACCACTTCCCCTGAGCAAACACAGGCAAGCCACCGGGTGCGAAATGATCTCGCATCTTGATCATCAACTGATTGGCAATTTCAAGCTTCTCTGCACCCAAGGCTGCGGTATTCCATTGCGCCGATTCGACATCATCGACAGAGACAAAGGTGGGCTCACCACCCATGGTCAATCGCACATCTTGTTCCTGGAGGCGTTGATCAATCTGCGCGCCTAATTGCAGAATGTTGCCCCAATCGTTTTCGGTGTAAGGCTTGGTAATACGCACCTTTTCATCGATACGCGTAACGGTATTGCTGAATTTGAAATCAGAGGCCGGCTCACTGGCACCACCTGTTATCGCTGCAGCACTGACAGATTGCGGCGTACAGGCTAGCGGAATATGACCCTCACCGGCAAACAGCCCGGAGGTCGGATCCATACCTACCCAACCCGCACCGGGCAGATAGACTTCGGCCCAGGCATGTAAATCAGTAAAGTCACTCTCGGGACCGGATGGACCATTAAGAGGTTTTTCATCGGCGGCAAGTTGCACGAGATAACCGGAAACAAAACGTGCTGCCAGGCCACATTGGCGCAATGCCTCAACCAATAGCCATGCACTGTCACGACAAGATCCACTACCGAGATTCAGGGTCTCAGTGCAGCTTTGAACACCCGGCTCCATACGCACTCGATAGTCAACATCGCGCTGCATTGCCTGATTGATCGCAACCAACCAATCATTGATGGGTAAGTCATTAGCTGGACGATTTTTTTCCAGCCATTGCGTCAGAGCATCACTTTTTTCACATTGAAGATACGGTTGTAATTCGGCTTCGGTTGTTTTGCTGTACGCAAACGGGTATGTCTCTGCATATTCCTCAACAAAAAAATCAAATGGGTTGATAGCAGTAAGGTCTGCAATCAATTCAACCTCTATTTTTAGTATTTTTGTCGGTTCAGGAAAAACCAGACGAGCCAGGTAATTACCAAAGGGATCCTGCTGCCAGTTGATGAAATGGTTGTCCGGGGTAATTTTTAAGGCGTACGACTCAATACGAGTTCTGCAATGAGCTGCAGGCTTTAACCGGACGACATGAGCTCCCAGAGTTGTTGGTTTATCGTAGTGGTATTCGGTATTGTGATTCAGTGCAACACGAATTCCCATTTTACAATTTTCCATCAACATCGTTTGCGGGGAAATATCTTTCGGAGATATCGCCATCAAGCTGCAAGAGTGTCTTTTGCAGTTCAGTCATGTAATCATGGAGCTGTTGCCTGTTTCCTATCTGATTTGCGAAATCAGCGCTCTGCAAACTGGCAATCAGCTCTTCGAGCTTAGGAATACGGGCACTAACATCACTCCCTGCTTCCTTATCAGCCCCTCGATGCCCAGAACCAATATTCTGAATACAACTTGCCAGTTCTTTCAGGCAATAGTGGATCGATTGAGGACAATTCGGATTCTGCAGTAGAAAATATAAAACATCCGGACCTATAGCCGGCCTGGCAGCATGTGTCATGTACATTTGATGTGCAGAAAACGTATGTAAAACTGCATTCCAGTGGGTATTTTCATACGGTATGGGTTTCTCGCCTGATCCTGTAGACATCAAATTTGCAGCAAGTACATCAAGTATTCTCGATGACATGTCAGCGCGCTCAATCAAGCAACCAGCACGTAAAAACAGGTAACTGGCATCACGATTGATGGTATTAGAGATAGCGCCTGCTATCGCCTGCGATTGAAATTCCAACGATCTCAATACTACTGGCTGCAGATTGGCCTTTCGGCACAGATTCACAAGCTCAATGGACTGACTGTACAGTTCTTTTATCAACTCGTATAGCTCTGTGGACATGCTGCTACGAGAAGACCGCAGATTATCCGCTATCGCCTGCAAACTGACAGTCATCGAACCGGAGTTTCTTTCATCGCTTATCAAAAAATGACAGATGCTGCCCGAATCACTTGCAATGCCATGATCGCGAAAATCCTCACCACCTCCGGTTATCGACACTAATGGCAACCAGGATACTGATGAGTCGGCACTTGGCAAATCAACCAACATATTGGAATGCACACGGATAAGACGGGCCGTGATTTCAACTCTTTGTAGATACCGACTCAACCAATAAAGGTTGCTCGCGACTCGAGAGAGCATCTAATTCTCCCCTTGATTTGCCGACGATGTATCAGGCAGCTCATCGGTATCAACGATCCAGGTATCTTTACTACCACCACCCTGTGAGGAATTCACGACAAGAGAACCTTCGACAAGAGCCACGCGGGTTAATCCACCATTGGTGACTCGCGTGACATCAGACTGCAAAATGAAAGGGCGAAGATCAACATGTCGTGGCACAAGCGCATCATCGACCAACGTAGGGCAAGTAGAAATGGACAGCGCTGGTTGCCCAATATAGTTACGCGGATCGGCCAATATCTCCTGCCGCACCTTTTCTTGCTGTTCGGCAGTGCTGCTGGGACCAATCAACAAACCATACCCGCCAGATCCGTTTGCAGGCTTTACAACTAATTTTTCAATATTATCCAGAACATATTGGCGGTCCTCGGCATCATCACATCGGTAGGTAGGAACATTTTTGACAATGGGCTCCTCATCGAGATAATAACGAATGATGTCTGGTACGAAGGAGTAGATAACCTTGTCGTCTGCAACACCAGCACCAGGGGCATTGGCAATGGCGACATTTCCGGCGCGCCAAGCACGCATCAATCCGCGCACGCCAAGCGTCGAAGCCGGGTTAAAACATTCAGGATCCAAAAACTCATCATCAATGCGACGATAGATAACATCAACTCGTTTTAAACCATTAACGTGTCGAACATAAACGCAGTCATCATCACCCACCAACAAGTCACGACCTTCGACCAGCTCAGCGCCCATCTGACGCGCCAGAAAGCTGTGTTCAAAATAGGCCGAGTTATAAACGCCAGGCGTTAAAACACACAAAGTCGGATTTGGCACGTCACTAAGCGAACGCAGCATTTGCCAAAGGTTAGTGACATAGTCATCAACTGGAAGCACTCGACAACAACTGAACAATTCAGGCAGAGTGCGCTTCATGATCTCTCGGTTTTCGATCATATAGGACACCCCGGATGGCACTCTTAGGTTGTCCTCAAGCACATACAACTCATCATCTTGATCACGCACGAGGTCACAGCCACATATATGCGCCCAGACATTGTATTTAGGCTTTACACCACGACACGCTTCGAGAAAATTACCCGAGCTTTCTATTAGCGATGCTGGTACTACGCCATCGGCGATGATTTTCTGCTCATCATACAGATCGGCGATAAACATATTCAACGCCTCAAGGCGCTGAGTCAGACCTCTCTGGGTCTTCATCCATTCTTTGGAATCGATAACACGCGGGATAATATCAAGCGGCCAATCGCGATCCAGACTTCCATCTCCGGAATACACGGTAAAGGTAACGCCCTTGCGCTTGATTAATTGCTCTGCTGCTTGCTTTCGCTCTACAAGCTCACTGTGACTTAGCAGCTCAAGACACTTAATCATGGGTACAGCAGCTGGTCTTGGCGAGCCATGCTTGTCAAACACTTCATCGGACGTGATGCTACTGTAATCAGACAATTGCACTTTCCCTGTTAAAAATAATAATTAGCCGCATCAGCGACATGTATATCGACTTCTATATCGATAACAATAAATATACAGACATCAATACTCGACTCGATTAACATCAACGGCCACCTTTAAAACTGTTTTACCTCCTCCAAACACAACACCGCGCAAAGGTGCAACATCCGCATAATCTCTACCCCAAGCAGTGGTCACATACTGAGAATCCGGGCGTTTATTGTTGGTCGGGTCAAAATCAAACCAGCCTTGACCCGGTGCATAAACAGAAAACCATGCGTGTGTCGCGTCAGAGCCTTGTAACTTTTTTTGCCCTGGTGGAGGCAAAGTCTCAAGATAACCACTGACATAGCGCGCAGGTATTCCATACTGGCGCAATATCGCGATGGCCAAATGTGCATAGTCCTGGCACACGCCTTTTCTGGCCGAAATTATGTCAGTCATTGGTGTGACCACGGTAGAAAAGCTTGGGTCATATTCAAATTCTGTAAAGATAAAACGCATTAGTGCATCAGCAAATTCAAGCACGGGGGTATTGACTGTTGGCAACTGCGCAAGTAAATCCCCAATGTTTGATAGTCGTGGAACATAAAATGATGGGGCCAAACAGT
>CAYULV010000208.1:0-7098 GCA_964445655.1 uncultured Granulosicoccaceae bacterium
GTTGCCAAATGCGATCCAGGTTGCTCTGTCAGTCAGTATGTAAGCACCCATCTCCGTGCCGGTGTTCAAGGTCGCCCCCATGCCGGACCCGGTTTCCCGATACCAGGTACCAGATGCGGCCTGCACATCAATAGTTGCCTCCTGCCATAATTGACGTTCAGCGATGTGTGTTCCGCTTTCGTCGCCACGCGAGACAAACAGCGATCCTTGTTCGGCTATTTTGCCAAACGCCGCGACCGCATCGCTCATGCCAGCAATCCCTGCCGGGTCTGATGGTGGGCCGACGATGACAAAATCGTTGTACATGACGTCGGTACGCTGCACCCCATCGCCATTGGCGACAAATTTCTCTTCGGCCGCCCTAGCATGAACAAACAGAACATCACCATCGCCGTTGGCCGCATTTTTTATCGCCTGCCCTGTGCCAACAGCAACCACACGCACATCAAAATCATGGTTCTCTTGAAAACGAGGGAGAAGGTAATCGAACAATCCGGAATTCTGTGTCGAGGTGGTTGACTGAACGATAATGAAGCTACGCTCAGCCGAGGCACTTGCGGTGAAGCCTGCCAGCAGCAGAATCAGTCCAGCAATGCGATATGAGAATGACGTATTCATGGGCATCATTAAACCATAACATCGGCAAATCCCACGCAAATTCGGTCTGTTTTGCACTGGGTATTTGGTCGATCAGCAACCAAGACCCTCCCTATCAGGAAGCTATCGGGATGCCATGCCATATGCGCTTCAGGGGTATACTAGATACCACACACAGGGTAAACGATTGCCCACGCTTTCTGATACACCTTCTGACAAGGTTTACAGTACGCTATCTGCCGTGACGTAGTCATAGCCCAAATCACGCGCAACTGGTTCACATGTCACTTTTCCGTGACAGACATTCAAACCATTTTTTAAATGCGCATCATTTCGCAAGGCCTGTTGCCAGCCATTAGCTGCAATCTGCAATGCATGAGGCAAGGTGACATTGTTCAAGGCGTACGTCGATGTACGAGCCACACCACCGGGCATATTGGCGACACAGTAATGCACCACATCATCAACGAAGTAAGTCGGCTCTGCATGCGTTGTGGCTTTTGAGGTTTCAAAACAACCTCCTTGATCGATCGCCACATCCACCAGTACAGCGCCTTTTTTCATGGTCTTGAGCATGTCACGTGTGACAAGCTTTGGCGCAGCAGCACCTGGAATCAATACAGCACCGATAACAAGATCAGCTTCTGCAATCAATTCTTCCAACGCGGCCTTGGTTGAATAGATGACACTCGCACTCGACTCGAAATGATTGGACAGGCGTTCAAGTTGCGGTGGGCTGCGGTCAAGAATGCTTACCTGGCTATGTAAACCAACCGCCATCTGTGCGGCGTTGAAACCAACAACACCACCGCCAACGATGACGACTTTTCCAGGCGTCACGCCCGGCACACCACCGAGTAAAACACCGCGACCACCATGCGCTTTTTCGAGCGCGGTTGCCCCCGCTTGAATGGACATGCGCCCGGCCACCTGGCTCATGGGTTTGAGAAGCGGCAAACCACCCTGAGCGTCTGTCACAGTTTCATAAGCGATGCATACAGCACCTGATGCGACCAGATCGCGGGTCTGATCGGGATCGGGCGCAAGATGCAAATAGGTGTACAAAATTTGTCCTTCACGCAGCATCTTGCGTTCGTCAGCTTGCGGTTCCTTGACCTTGACGATCATCTCGGCCCAGTCAAATATCTCCGCTGGTGTGGGCACAATCGACGCACCCGCCGCAATGTAGGCATCGTCGTCAGCGCCGATCCCCGATCCAGCGGCAGCTTCGACCATCACCTCATGCCCCTGATAGATGGCCTCGGACACGCTCTCTGGTGTCAGACCGACGCGGTATTCGTGATTCTTGATTTCCTTGGGTACACCGATTTTCATGCTTGCTTCTCTATCCGGGAGCCTTGTAGAGAAGGTATGTCAGCCGTGGTTAGATTATTTCCTTAAATCACGCAATTTTGGACTGATTTTCGAATATTCTCTCGCATATTT
This sequence comes from uncultured Granulosicoccaceae bacterium, assembly GCA_964445655.1. Taxonomy (GTDB): domain Bacteria; phylum Pseudomonadota; class Gammaproteobacteria; order Granulosicoccales; family Granulosicoccaceae; genus Granulosicoccus. Next base: position 2,044 of record CAYULV010000208.1, read on the forward strand.
GAATTAATTCAGAGTTTTATCCTATGGACCGCATCGATCAGCGACTTTTGACGTCACTGCAGGAAGACAGCCGGCAATCGATCGCAGAGCTCGCTGAACAAGTTTCCTTGTCACAATCAGCCTGCCACCGGCGCATCAAGCAACTCGAAGACAAGGGAATCATTCAAGGCTATGGCGCACGCGTTGATGGCAAAAAGCTGGGCTACGCGATCGAATTCTTTATTGAAGTCAGCCTTGAATCCCAGCATGAAGAAGCGCTGACCCGTTTTGAAACATCGGTCAAGAAAATACCCGAGATACTTGAATGCTTCTTGATGACCGGCGAATCTGACTACATACTCAGAATAGCGGCAAAAGATACCGATGATTACGAACGGTTTTACCGCGAGACGCTCGGCAAGATGCCCGGCGTCTCACGTATTCAATCAAGCCTTGTGCTTCGTACCATCAGCCGGCGGACAGGCTATGTGATTCGACCCAGTTAATCGCATAAACATAAGCTGTGATATAGCGTGTGACGAAACAGCCTTGTCGAACGCGCATCGAACAAGCCCGAAGGTGCACCAGGCAATTTCAAATACCCATCAGGCAATTTCGAACAAGGCGGCGGCACCCATCCCACCACCAATACACATTGAGGTCACAACATAGCGAGCGCCACGACGTTTTCCTTCAATGAGGATATGTCCCACCTGGCGTGCGCCAGTCATACCATAGGGGTGACCGATGGATATGGCGCCACCGTTTACGTTGTAGATGGCTGGATCAATACCGAGATGATCACGACAATAAAGCACCTGACAGGCAAACGCTTCATTCAATTCCCACAGATCAATGTCGTCCATCTTAAGGCCATTCGCTTTCAATAATTTGGGTATCGCGTACACCGGCCCAATACCCATTTCTTCGGGTGCATTACCTGCCACAGCCATGCCGCGATAAATTCCCAAAGGTTGCAGTCCACGTTGCTCCGCAAGTTTTGCGTCCATCACCACACACGCCGACGCACCATCGGAAAGTTGGCTGGCATTACCAGCGGTGACAAGACCACCTTCAATAACCGGTTTCAGTTTGGCAAGCGCGTCAGTGGTGGTACCCGGACGGTTTCCCTCGTCACGACTCAAGGTGACAGCTTCAGTCGTCTCCTCGCCTGTTTCCTTGTTTCTGACGATTTTTACCGCATCAATGGGAACAATTTCGTCATCGAACAAGTTCGCTTCCTGCGCACGCGCCGTCCGTGCCTGAGATTCAACAGCATATTCATCCTGGGCATCCCGACTGATCGAATAGACATCAGCGACATGCTCGGCCGTTTTCAACATCGGCATATAGGCATGCTCAGCCTTCGCCACAACAGTAGGATCTTTTTCAGTGGCAACCCATTTCATGTAATCGTTCTGTACAGCTGAAATATTATCTTGTCCGCCAGCGACCGCCACGGATTGACCGTCTACGATAATTTGCTTGGCCGCCGTCGCTATCGCCATCAGACCGGAAGAACACTGTCGATCAATGGTTTGCCCCGACACCGTGACCGGCAGACCCGCAGCAAGCGATGCAAGGCGCGCAACGTTCATCCCGCCGGTGCCACCTGTGAGTACCGAGCCGATAACAACATCGTCGATCTCGGCAGGATCAACACCGGATTTCGACACCGCATGCGCAATGGCATGCCCCATCATGGTTGGCGACTTGATGTTGTTCAAGGAACCTCGAAAGGCAAGACCAATGGGTGTACGGGCGGTCGATACGATTACAGCGTCTTTCATGTCATGATCCTTGTGATTTTTTCGCGTGTATTGTTCGCGCAGCCTAGTTCGACAAAGCCTTGTTCAACAAAACGGCGTGATGCCTTACTCGACAGTCGCGGCTACAGGCAATACCCAGTCAGCCCGCGGGAAGTGACACGTGTAGCCCTGCGGGTAGCGTTCGAGATAGTCCTGATGTTCGGCTTCCGCCTCCCAGAAATCACCTGCGGGTTTTACTTCTGTGCTTACCGTGCCAGGCCATATGCCCGACGCATTGACGTCGGCAATTGTTTGCTCGGCAACAGCTTTTTGCGCTTCATTGACATAATAAATGCCAGAGCGATAGGACAAACCAACATCATTACCCTGTCGATTCTTTGTGCTCGGATCATGAATCTGAAAAAAGAACTCGAGTAACTGACGAAAGCTGATGACGGCCGGATCAAAATCAATTTCGATACCTTCCGCGTGCGTACCATGATTGCGATAAGTGGCATTGGGTACATCACCGCCTGTATATCCAACCCGTGTTTTCTCAACGCCGGGTAGCTTTCTGATCAAATCCTGCATACCCCAGAAGCAGCCACCGGCCAACACTGCACGTTCACTCATGATACAACCCCTTCTACTTGATTGATTAAGTCACCGTAGCCTTGCGCTTCCATATCATCACGATGAACAAAACGCAGGCTGGCCGAATTGATGCAATAACGCAAGCCACCCTGAGACTTGGGCCCGTCTGGAAACACATGCCCCAGATGACTGTCACCGTGTGTTGAACGCACTTCAGTGCGTGTCATGCCGTGCGTTTGATCAGTTAGCTCTTTGACATGTTCATCCACAATGGGCTTGGTGAAGCTCGGCCAACCACATCCCGAATCAAACTTGTCAGATGACGCGAACAAGGGTTCGCCCGAGACCACGTCAACATAAATACCCGGCTCGCGATGTTTATCGTACTTTCCGGTAAACGGGCGCTCAGTACCGTTTTCCTGAGTCACTCGATATTGTTCGGGTGACAGGGCAGCTACAGCCTCGTCAGATTTTGAGAAGTTCATGCCTCGCTTCCTCTGTAAGTTTTTATAAAACCCGGTTCCTGATACCTAAAACACCGATATCTAAAACCTATCCCAGTTGCCTGAATTCGTTCCTGACATCAGGCAACCAATGTCTCGATAAATGGTCTGACAGCGCTGACGCCATCCTGTTCCAAAACACGAATGGTCTCGGATCCCACAACGGCAATATCGGCTTTTCCGCGCAAGAATTCGACGTCCTCACGAGATTTCACACCAAATCCAACCGCCAGCGGTAAATCAGTGTTGGTTCTGCAACGACTCAGATAGTCAGCCAGATCATCGGAAAACGCGGTGTCCTTCCCGGTGACACCTTTACGTGCCACGCTATAGATGAACCCCGCGCTATTGTCATTGAGAACACGCATGCGAGGTTCCGGGGTATTTGGTGTAAAAATATGCACCGGGGCGAGCTTCGCGGCATCCATGGCATCGAGATAGTCTTGTCCTTCAGCCGGTGGTAAGTCGGGCACGATACAACCTTGAATACCAATAGATTCACAGCGCTTGACGAATTCGTCAACACCTTGGCAAAACAGAATGTTGTAGTACGTCATGAACAAGAACGGAATATCGAATTCGCGAGTCATGCGTTCCGCCATCGCGAAGCTCTGCTCGACGGTTGCACCCGCTTTCAAAGCTTCAGAGTTCGCTTTGAGGATGACGGGACCATCGGCCATCGGCTCCGAGAAGGGGATTTGCAGCTCCATCAGATCAACACCCGCCTTGACCATATCTTCGACGACCCGCAAGGAATCATCAAAGCTTGGATAACCGAGCACGATGTGCGTCATCAGCAACAAATCTTTCTTTTCACGAGCCGCGCGAATGGATTGCTCAAGTTTTGTTTCGTACTTAGCCATTGTGGCTCTCCCGGCGATAAGCGTCTGCCTTGTTGATAATGAATTCCCGCCACTTCGGATCATCGATAGCATCCGCCACGGTAAAGATATCCTTGTCTGCACGACCCGACATATTGATCAGAATATTCTCATCAGGCGACAGCATGGGTGCTTCCTTGTACGCCTGCGCAAAGGCATGTGATGATTCAAGCGCCGGAATCAAGCCCTCCCGAGAGACAGTCCTTTGCATAGCGGCGACAACTTCATTGTCAGTCGCGGCTTCGAAGCGAACCCGTTTGGACTCATGCAGATGACTTAATATGGGTGATACGCCGACGTAATCAAGACCAGCTGAAACACTATGGGTATCTTGCATCTGGCCATCACGATCCTGCAAAAAATACGTCTTGTAACCCTGCGCGACACCAATGCTTGCGTCATCATATGCCAGTCGCGCTGCATGTTCGCCTGTGCCTTTGCCGCGTCCACCGGCTTCGACACCAATGAGTTCAACCTCAGTATCGTCCATAAAACCACTGAAGATCCCCATGGCGTTTGAGCCACCACCCACACAGGCATAAACCTTGGACGGCAGAGCATCGGTTCGCTCCAGCATCTGCTGTCTCGCCTCGGTACCAATGACTGACTGAAACCAGCTGACCATCTCTGGAAACGGGTAAGGACCGCAGGCGGTTCCCAGCGCATAGTGCGTGTTGTCCATATTTGTCACCCAGTCACGAAATGCTTCATTTATCGCATCTTTCAATGTCTGACTGCCTTCTGTGACGGCCACGACGGTCGCCCCCATCTGCTCCATCCAGAACACATTAGGACGTTGCCGTGCAACATCATGAGCCCCCATATAGATGGTGCAGTCAAAACCGAATTTGGCTGCCATGGTGGCCGTCGCAACGCCATGCTGACCCGCACCCGTCTCGGCGATAACACGTGTCTTGCCCATACGTTTGGTCAGCAAGCCCTGCCCCATGACATTGTTGGCTTTATGCGCGCCTGTATGGTTCAGGTCTTCGCGTTTGACATAGATGCTGGCACCACCAAGTTCTGCCGACATATTGTCAAGACGGGTGATCGGTGTTGCCCGACAGGAATAAGTCGACATCAACGACAGGTACTCATCCCAGAAGGACTGATCCTCGCGCGCCTCTAGATAAGCGGTCTCGAGTTCATCAAACGTCGGTACGAGTATCTCAGGGATGAAAGCACCGCCGAACTGACTGAAATAACCCTGGTTTCGCATAACTTAAGTTCTCTTGTATGGCCTGTTGTATCAGCCCGCAGCTTTTACGTCTGATTGTGCTGGGTACAAAGTTTGTGAAAATTCAAAATGATCGGTTCGACAGATGATGTCAGCGTGCAAGGCACTGATAT
>CAYULV010000209.1:0-7093 GCA_964445655.1 uncultured Granulosicoccaceae bacterium
CCCGCATAGGATATGCAAGCAACTGCGGCTTGCCACGTGTTGACTATGACCCCGATGGTGGACTTTGGACCTGCGCCTCTTATCAACTCGGCGTGTCAAGCCCCGCGAATAGAGGTTCCGGCTCGACCGGCAGTTCCAGCCCAACAGAGCCAGATACTACGGAGAGCTCCAACCCCACATCACCCAATGATGTGGGCAGTACCGGTTTCATATATACCGGCGACTTTGGCCCGCCACGGCGTGCTTGGGCAGACAGCTATTCTGCAAATGGACGCTGTTATATAGCGTCGAATTTCGACCACGGAATCGGTGACGTACTCGTCAACACACCTGCGGGTTCGCGAACCGTCAGGCAAGTTGCAGCCGCATTAGGTGATGGCCCAGGCGTTGGCAACAACCCTATATACAATGATGTGCAATGCGGTAATGGCCCGGCGAACAACGCGGGCGATGAGGATATCAACCAATGTCCCGGCCGAGTCGATTTGGGCGCAGAAGGTTGTTCATGGCGCGGCCCTCTCTGGGATTTGTCTGTATTCGCTCAGACTAGTGAGCCCGTTGAAGAGGCAACTGAGGATGAACCATCCGAAGCACCATCGAATACTCCGGTTCAGCTCCCGAATCCTGGACCGAGCAATGCCAAAAGTAGTTTGCCCAATGATAGTCGTTATCAACCTGGCGATCTGATCTCACTGTTTTACGATAACGGCGGGGATCGCGACGATGGCCATGCTACGGTCGCTGGCAAGATGGTTGTCAGCTATTACGGGCTACGCGATACCTTGCATATCGTCAATGGAACCTACTATGAAAGAGCACCAGGTTCATACAATCCTGACTCTGAATTGGTCATGACCACGACCTGGGGGGCGGAAGGCAACAATGACACGTGGTGGAATGCCGACGCCAGACGAGATATGGTTAGGACCTTAACCGCAAATCGATGGCGTGAAACTCTGGAAGCAGGACGACGTGTCTGGGTCGCCGAAGGTGGACCGTCTGATTTCACCGCATCCGTATTAAGACTGCTGGAATCGAGCACCAACCTTGATCTAAGAAATATTAATGTCGTTCAACACAGCCTTGTGAATGAAGCTCATACATTGCCTGAAAACCTTGCCGATACTGAACGACTGACTACTTATCACCGGATTGGAGACGGAAATTTCGGTGGCAACAGTACACCTGATCTCTTTCAAACAAATGATGCAGTAGCAAGGCGTTTTCTGTCTGATCCGGAATTTGGCGATCAATGGCGTGCGGCTTTTGACTACCTGCCGGTTTTTGATTGTGATCGGTCGCAACAACGAACCTGCAAGTTTGATGGTTCAGATGCCGTTGAACTGATGTGGATTGTCGGTGATGAATCAGATGAAATTCAAGGCTGGTCAGATTTTGCTAATCGCTATGCGAACTAGTCAGTTCGTTCGAAAGTAACCTTTATCAAAGCCATACGAATCCAGACAAGCGTCGGCTAACGGCGCTTGTTTTTCGTAAAATTTCTTAGGACCCAGCAAACGAGTCTTTGGCCGGTACTTGAGCATCATAGGGAAACCGGCCAGCGGCCTGATGTTTGCATCGATGTCTGACTTGTCCGATCCTATACAGCCAATCTTTAAATGCGGCTCAGAGCTGCATTGGGCCTGACTTCCGGAATCGGTCTGACCGCGACGAAAGATCGCTTGAATGCCGTAGATAGCCGTCATCAGATGGAATCCGTCATGCTTGGTACGGATTTCGCACCGTAACGCCGTGTCTCACCCTAAATCAACAGCAAAACCAGTGAACAGCAAGGCCATTTCTCTGGATGAAGTGAAATTTGCCGCTCGCACACAGGCGCGTGTCATACGAGCTTTGGTACTGCGTGAGACCATGACACGCTATGGCGAGCACAAGCTCGGTTTCCTGTGGGCATTTTTCGAGCCCCTGATGTTGATCAGTATCTTGTCGCTAATATTCACAGCGATAGGCAGTGATATTGCCGGCAGCATGCCAATTGTGACATTCATGATTACAGGGTTTGTTCCATTTACCCTGTTTCGCGACACCATGACGCAGTGTCAAAGCGCGATACAACAAAACACGACTTTAATGGCTTTCCCACAGGTGACCACCTTTGATGTCGTCATCGCTCGAGGTGTCCTGGAATTGGCCGTGCTACTGTCCGTTTTTATCATCTTGCTACTGGGCGCAACGGCTCTCGGTATCGATACACGCGTCGATGATCCGCTGGGCGTGCTCGCAGCTTTTCTAACACTGTCGATTTTTGGCCTTGGCATAGGCTTTACGCTAGCCAGCATTTCGCCACTGATCCCATCAACACGCCAGCTCGTTTCCGCGATTCTAGGCAGGCCTTTATTTCTCGCATCAGGCCTTTTCTACACCGCGGAATCCCTGCCAACAGCTGCTCGAGACATCCTGTTATGGAATCCGGTACTACACATGATCGAACTCGCACGGTCAGCCTATTTTGTGCAGTTCGATACCCAATATGGAAGTTGGACCTACGCTCTGGGTTGGTCTTTCGGCTCTCTGGCCTTTGGACTACTTGTCCATCAAGCGGTACGCCGAAGAGCCATTATCGGCTTATAACGCCTTCGACCTAGAAATACCAAAAGACCGGTTAATAACAATAAACCACCGGCGCCGCCGTCGGTATCACTATCATTGTCACCGTCACTGTCATCGGTATTATCGCCCGCATTGTCATCAGTACCACCGGTGCCATCAATTGCACCTAGCGCTTTCACGATAAACACGCTGCGCTGAATCGATTCGGGTTCTTCGCTCAAGTTATCAGCAGTAGATGTAAAAATCAGAGTCTGTACTCCATCACTTGTTGCAGTCAACGAGAGATCAAGCGTCGCGGTTTCATCGGCTGCCAGATCACCGAATTCACACTCGAGTATCGTCGTTCCCACACAATTCTCTGGCTGTTCGTCCAATGTCAAACCATCTGGAATAACAACACTTGTCCTAACCGCTAGCGCTGGATCAGTGCCAGTATTGGTAATCGCAAGAACGGGTGTGACTTTTTCGTCAACTGGCCGTAATGAGAAGTTACCTGTCAGAGCAGCGCTTATCGTGGCCGGGGGAATTGAACTCTCGATAACGACACTAACGCTTGCCGAATCATTCGCAGGAGTATCATCAATATCTGTGCTTGAAATAGTCGCATCCAGCGTGGAAGTGACAACTGAAAGTGCTCTTAGAGTAAATGAAACACTATGATCCAACTCGTCTGGGGATGATGGAATGATGCTGCCGAACTCACAGATAATGTCAGTACCAGCGCTCGAACAGGCCCCATCCATCGACACCACTTCCCAATCGCTACCAACACCTGCTGTGATATTCACCTCAACATTCCTGGCGGTATCGAAGTTGTCTTCATTGATTACAGTCAAGGTGAAGTCTACATCTTCACCGGTTTTCACCGTGGCAGCATCAGCCGCAATTTCAACACCCAGGTCAACAAAATCGTCGGAGGACTCCAGACTACCGTCAACGCAGTTGATGTTATTCTCATTGCTCGGCTCACAGATGCGCGTGTTGTTTGACAAGTCCTTGATCAAAATAAATCTGTCAAACTCGAATCCATCTTCACGCGCACTGAATCTGACGTCGTGAGTTCCTGGTGATGGAACATCTAGCCATATAGTATGCGAAACACCGCATGACCCTGCGCCACCGGAGTCACGCTGGGCACTGGACCATCGCCAACCTTGATCCTTGGTGCACCATTGCATGCGTTCGCCGTTGTCAGGCCATTCGCCATTGAGGCCAACGTGAATACCGTTGTCCTCTCGACCAGTTGACAGAGCCCGAACGTGAACGAAATAACGACCCGACTCTGGAAAGTCAACCTGAAAGCTCATCTCTGGACCTGCACCAGCTTGATTCCAAATCGCGGTAGGCGGGCCAAAGGGATCGTGTTCCGTGACCCGCACATCCGGGAGCAATTCCAGATAGGCTTTTCCCACTGCAGTATCTGAATGGTTACCGTCCGGATCCTGATCCTGTGCGGGTGTCGTGGGCTCGGTCAAGACCCAACGATCATCCTTGCTAACGTTTTCCTCACCTTCAACATCAATCGCGATGTAGTCAGCATGGGTCCTGACATCAGCGTGAGCCGATAACGTTGTCAAACCAAACGCAGTTGCCAGAATCAGCGTGGAAGCAAAATAATTTTTTCGATTTGTCATGGATCTTCACTGTCAGAATCGACCGCCAGAGCGGACTCTATGCATTCCTTAGCGGCTGAAATCCTGCGGTTTGGAGTCAATCAGCGCATACTTTCACAGCTCAGCTCCATCTGAAAACACTGATACACTGAGGAAATCTGGCCGAATGTGATCGACTTCAATTTTCGCCAGGCATTAAAACACTGCTCTTTTATATGAAGAACCCATCCCACAAACAATCAACCTCACAAAGTAAATGCGAGCAATAACATAATGACAATTTGGGTGGATGCAGACGCTTGCCCGGTACAGATTCGCGACATTCTGTTCAAGGCAGCACGTCGCACGGGTATCGAGCTGGTATTGGTTGCCAATCAACATCTCAAGACACCATCGGTCTCGAACATACGTTCAGTTCAAGTGCCACAAGGCTTCGACGTTGCTGACAATGAAATCGTTGCGCGTGCAGTAATCGGCGATCTTGTTATAACCGGTGATATTCCCTTAGCCGCCGAAGTTATGGAAAAAGGTGCTGAGGCACTCACCCCACGTGGAGAGAAGTACTCCGAAGACACAATACGGCAAAGGCTGAACATGCGAGACTTCATGGATACCTTACGCAGTAGCGGAATCCAAACCGGTGGCCAGCCACCACTCGGTGCAAGCGACAAACAAAAATTTGCCAATCATCTCGATCAATATATAACCCGGAAAACCCGAGAGAAAACGAAAAAATAATCAACTCAATCGATAGCTACGTATCATTTCAATACGCGCACGGTCACCCCGAATCAATGTTGAAGATTCCTCGGGAAACCCGAATATCCCTTCAACCGTGAATTGCTCGGTATCGACCGCCATATCCAGAAAGTCCTCGGCCGAAATAGTTTGGCGACCGGCTCGTTCCTGTAACTGAAAATGAAAGCCCTCAATGCCATCAAACGCTCGAAAGACAATCTCGGTACAAACAAGCCGATCAGAACGAAAGAAGTCGAAATCAAAATTGTAGCGTTTACCACTGTGTACCAGCACGCGCTCTATTCCTTGACGAATAGCCTCTCGAGACAGCGTAGGGCGTAGAATAACGAAACTGTCTACCGCCAGTGTTTCTCTCAGCGGTCGAAGTTTTACACCGTCTTTCAACGCTTCAAACGTGCTGATGTCACTCCCCCATTCCTGCTGGATATTCTCTGGCATTCGAATTCCCAACACATCCCGTTGCTCTGGTGTGCCGACATACAAGGCGGCATGTGGCCAAATCCCTGGTAAAAACAAATTCGTTAACGCGTAGCGATGTCGCGTTACCAATACATCCCCAGGTTCAAGTAGCGTTAATACCTCTGCGATTATCGCTGGCGTCACTTTCTTTTCTTTGTTCAGCTTCAGCTCTGATGCGGTGCGTCCCAGACCCTCCAGAATCTTGAACATGGATTGTTGTTTTACCCGAGCCCCTCTACGACGCCAAGAATGCATTACAACAGAAGCCACTCGTTTCAGATAGTTTCGTTTACTGGCATCAAGATAGGATTCAAATACTGGCAAGCGTTTCGTCAATTCGCCGACACAAGTATCAGCTTCCATACTGATAAGGTGATGTCGATTCGCGTCAGCGAATTTCATGACTTCATGTAGTCGGATGGCCATAAGCGGATCAGTAAAATGAATGAAAATAGCCGTATATTGCTTTTTCGGTATCCGGTACTCTTCGAAAGACTCATTGAGTTTTCGCTGTATGGTTTTGTGCGTAGAAAATTCAAAAAGAAAATAGCGATCGAGCCTGACCAACAGGCAGGCGGCGCTATACCCAATGACAAAACATTGCCAATGAAAGTTCGAGCTGATCTTTCGCAATCGCACTGGGGCCAAATCATCGACACATCGGATGACATCAAGCAACTCGGAACGCAACGAAACCAGACGTGCAAACCACGCCGCTAAGTATTCATTTTCAGCGGGTCGAAAAAGACCCGCATCAATGATCTCTTGACGCTGTTCTTGCGACATGGCCTCCTCGATAACTGCATCTACCGGTTCCATGAGGCTTTCCAAAAGCGCACCAAGCTCTGTAATTCGTGAATCTTCCATTTGCTCGAATATTCAAAAACCTAAAGGTAAAACCACCTGAATTGATTCAAGATTGTTAATTTTTTGATCAATATGATGCGGTATACAGCGTATAACGACATTTCGCCTATATCCTGAATAACGCAAACTCGTAAAAAAGGGTGTTTCACTGTGATTATTAAATTGATTTCCACAGCGTTACTAATGATCTTTTTATGGAGGGTTATCAGCTACTTTCTCAGACGAAAGGATCACCTTGAATCTGGAGCAGATTCTGGAACACCAGAGCATAAGGCAAAAGCCTCCAGTTACTCACAATTTGAGTCAAATACCGGCGATCGCTTCAAGGCGAAACTCCGTCAATTTTCATTTTTTGATATTCCCAAGGTATTTACTCAGCCACACTTGATGCAAGCAAATAGCGGCATGATCATGTCGCGTGACGAAAAAAATCATGATGGAACACAGCATGAGCTGAACAATGAACATCAATTGCGAGTACGATCAAATAGTGGGCCATCAAATCTGTCATCAAGTCAGTCAGCGCATGCCGTGCCCAGCAGTGCATCACTTGATCACAGCTTGGACAATCGTAAACACAAGGTCGACCAAACGGACGGAGCTCCAAACAAAGATCATGCAACACTGAAGTCAAACAACGCAAAGCCATCCATGTCAGCGGATTCGCGAAATTCAGCCAAATCAGGACTAAACCCGTCGATTAATCGAACTGAATCAGCTGAAATCACTGAAGCAACTCAGGCAGCTCAGGCAGCTCAGGCAGCTCAGGCAGCTCAATCAACTAAAACAACTAATAAAAAAGGTTTATCTACTGATCATCAACG
>CAYULV010000210.1:0-7083 GCA_964445655.1 uncultured Granulosicoccaceae bacterium
CTGATCACGGTCGACTGGGACCCGGATTTCTGATGCATTTTGGTGTGGTCACAGTGTTCCCGGAGATGTTTGAAGCGGCTCTGGGTGCGGGTGTTGTCTCCAGGGCGCGTGATAGCGGTCTGATTCAATGTGAATATGCCAACCCGCGAGACTGGACAAGTGATCGACATCGAACCATCGATGACCGGCCTTTCGGGGGCGGGCCAGGCATGGTCATGAAGGCTGAGCCTTTGCAGGCTGCGGTTGGCAGTTTGCAAGAGCAAAGACCAACTGCGCCGGTGGTTTACTTGTCGCCGCAGGGCAAGCGTTTTGACCAGGCGATGGCAAAACGTTGGCAGCAAGGTGGAGCGCTGATTCTGATCAGTGGTCGTTATGAAGGCGTCGACGAGCGATTGATCGAATCGGTGGTTGATGAAGAGGTATCACTTGGGGATTTTGTCCTGAGTGGCGGCGAAATGGCGGCATTGGTCATGATCGATGCGGTCTCGCGGTTGGTTCCTGGTGTTCTGGGGGATCCGCTGTCAGCCGAACAGGACTCGTTTGGTGAGGATGGGCTTCTTGACTGTCCGCATTACACTCGTCCTGAAGAGTTCGCAGGTCGAGTGGTGCCCAAGGTGCTACTCTCCGGCGACCACAAAGCCATTGCCCGCTGGCGACGTCAGCAGGCATTGACAAGAACAAGGGACAGGCGTCCTGATTTGCTGGCAACGGCGAAACTGACGGCTGAAGACAAAGTATTTTTACAGAATTCGAAATTGAATTCTTGAGACTAGAGTTAGGGCCATGAGCAAGATCATTGATGCAATCAATGCCGAACAGATGTCAAAAGACATTCCGGCATTTTCTTCAGGTGACACAGTAGTTGTGCAGGTTCGCGTTAAAGAAGGTGAGCGAGAGCGCCTTCAGGCATTTGAAGGTGTTGTCATTGCCAAGCGCAACCGCGGCTTGAATTCTGCCTTCACTGTCCGCAAAATTTCTCATGGCGAAGGTGTTGAACGAGTCTTCCAGACTTACTCATCTACTGTCGCAAGTATTGAAATCAAGCGTCGAGGTGATGTGCGTCGGGCCAAGCTCTACTACCTCCGCGGCTTGACGGGGCGTGCGGCTCGTATCAAGGAAAAGCTGTAATCCGCCATCAATTTAATTTTTTTGTAAACGCAGTAAGCAAGACATGACCGAAAACACCGAGACAATGACCTTCCAGGCGGAGGTCAATCAGCTGTTGCAGCTGATGATTCACTCGCTGTACAGCAATCAGGAAATTTTTCTTCGGGAGCTGATTTCCAACAGCTCTGATGCTTGTGACAAATTGCGCTTCGAGTCTATCGAAGACGCTTCCTTGCTCGGTGATGACAGCGAATTGTCTATTGTTGTCGCCGCCGACAATGATGCAAAGACCGTCACGATCAGCGACAACGGTATCGGTATGAATCGCGATGAGGTCATTGCGAACATCGGCACCATAGCCAAGTCGGGTACCAAGCAGTTCCTCGAATCGCTCACTGGCGATCAAAAAACGGACGCCCGCATGATTGGCCAGTTCGGTGTCGGTTTCTATTCAGCCTTTGTCGTCGCCGATCGCGTTGTTCTTGAAACACGCAAGGCAGGCGATGCGTCGACGGACGCAACACGTTGGGAATCCGATGCCTCTGGCGGTTACACCTTGACCGATATCGACAAGGACGAGCGGGGCACGAAGATTGTCCTGCATCTTAAGGACGACTGCGGTGAATTTGCCAGCGACCATCGTCTGAAAAGTATCATCAAGAAATACTCCGATCACATTACCTTCCCCATCATGATGATGGGTGAAGTGCCGCCAGTACCGGAAACCGACGAGGATGATGTGGAGTCGAACCCTGATACGGATGCGGAAAAAACACCGACCGAGCCGCCGGTAGCGAAGCTCGAGCAGGTCAATGATGCCTCGGCTTTGTGGACGCGACCAAAATCGCAAATATCTGATGAGGAATACCAGGCTTTCTACAAACAGGTTTGCCATGACTTTGATGACCCATTATCGTGGGTACATAACAAGGTCGAAGGTAAGTCTGAATATACCTCTCTGTTATACATCCCGAAAAAAGCCCCCTTTGATCTCTACGACGGCAACCAGCAGCGCAATGGCATAAAGCTTTTTGTGCAACGTGTGTTCGTCATGGATGAAGCTGAAAAGCTGATGCCACGTTATCTTCGTTTTGTACGGGGTCTTGTCGACAGTAACGATCTGCCGCTGAACGTCTCACGCGAGATTCTGCAGAACAACAAGGTTATCGACACGATTCGCAGTGCTTCCGTCAAGCGCGTACTGGCCTTGTTGGAAAAGCTGAGCGAAAAAGAGCCCGAGCAGTACCTGTCATTCTGGAATGAGTTTGGTGCCTGTCTGAAAGAAGCACCTGGTGAGGACTTTGCCAACAAGGAAGAGGTCGCTGGCTTGTACCGCTTTGATTCGACTCACAGCGCCAAACAAGGTGAGCTGACAAGCCTGAATGACTACATCGCTCGCATGAAGGTTGGTCAGGACAAGATCTACTACATCACCGCCGATGGTTATACGGCCGCAAAAAACAGCCCGCATCTGGAGATTTTCACCGACAAGGGTATCGAAGTACTGCTGATGCATGACCGGGTGGACGAATGGATGATGTCCTATCTGCACGAATTCGATGGCAAATCTCTGGTGTCTATTGCCAAGGGTGACCTTGATCTGTCAGCCATAGAAGGGGTGGACAGTGACTCAGGGGAATCGCAAGCCGACAAGGAAAAAGCGGCAGCCGAAGTCGCGCCAACCATTGAACGGATCAAGCAGGTACTGGATGAGTCCACCAGCGATGTACGCGCGTCGACTCGTCTAACCTCCTCGCCGGCGTGTATTGTGATGGGCGAGCATGACATGGCATTACACATGCAACAGCTACTGAAGCAGGCTGGACATGAAGTGCCCAATACGCAGCCAGTACTTGAGGTCAATCCGACGCATCCGATTCTGACGCTGATGGATCAGGAGCAGGACGATGATCGCTTTGCGGACTGGTCTCGATTGCTGCTCGATCAGGCCTTACTCGCCGATGGTGGGCAGCTGGAAGATGGTGCCGGTTTTGTCAAACGTATGAATGACATGTTCCTGGCCCTGCAAGGAAAGACGTAACAGCCGTGACCCGCTAGACTGTCGGTCATTCGCGAGACAACTTTTAGAATTAGGTCCTAAGCATCCATGAAACGATTGAATCGCAGTCTACGACTGTTGTGCTTGTTTGCTGTTTCGGCACTTTCCTGGGGTAATCTGTCTGGTCAGGCTCTGGCCGCCGGTGATGCGGCTGCTGGTGAAGAGATAGCGCACACCTGTCTCGGCTGCCACGGCGTCAAGCACTATGTCAATACCTATCCTACATACCATGTCCCGCGCATTGCGGGTCAGCATGAGGCCTATCTCGTGAGCGCTTTACAGGCGTATCGTGGAGGCCTTCGAAATCACCCGACCATGCAGGCCAATGCAGCATTGCTTAGCAATCAGGATATCGAAGACATAGCAGCTTACTTTGCGGCTCAAGGTCTGGACGAGCATGACAGCAATTACAGTGGCGATAGCGCAAGCATGGAGGCCGGCAAGGAGTTATCCCCGCCTTGCGCTGCTTGTCATGGCGACACGGGATTTCAGACCGCAGCGCCGACCAATCCGGTACTGGCAGGTCAGTACAAGAGCTATCTCGTGCAAGCGCTGAAAAGTTACCAGGACGGTTCTCGTCGCAGCGCCATCATGGCGGGATTTTCCAACCAGCTGACTGAAGAAGACATCAACAACCTGGCTGACTGGTTTTCATCGCAGAAATCGCCGCTGAAAACGGCCGAATAGCGCCTGCGACGACCTTCAGCTATTGGAATTATCGGATGCCTCGCGCGATATCTCTGCCACTATGCTTTCGATGTCGCGCGGCATCTGAATGTGAAATCCTTGGCGTTCGAGATTTTTCACTACCTCCCCGGCATCTTCCTGCCCCAGTTTGCGGGTCGGCGTAACATCAATCTGCATCGCAAATTCTGGCGTACCGAGTTGTTTCAATACCGGTTTCGGCAGCGTTTCAAGTCCGTTTTCGTCTGCCAGATAGACGTACAAGCCTTCCTTGATCGAACTTCGGTATATGTAGCACTGCATGGTTGTTACACTCTCGGACATTTCGCTGATGAGTGATGCTACACCGAAGCTGCGTATCGATAAGTGGTTATGGGCAGCTCGATTCTTCAAAACGCGAAGTATGGCCAGTGATGCCATTGCCAAAAACCGTGTTCGTGTTGATGGTCAGCGCATCAAGGCTTCACGCACGATTTCGGTCGGCGACAGGGTGCAGATCGAAAAACCGCCCTACGAGTTCGACGTAACAGTGCTTGGTCTGAACGATCAGCGGCGTGGTGCAAAAGAGGCTGTATTGCTTTATCAGGAAACAGACGACAGTATCGAACGCCGAGCCTTACTGAGTGCGCGCCTGCGCAACGACAGAATGGCCAGATTGGGCGTTGCGGGTGCCGGCCGGCCAAGCAAACGTCAGCGTCGTCAGATCATCCGCTTTCAGAACCAGAATGATGTAAATGAATGAGTGCGGAGATAACGAGTAAATTCGGAGAGAATGATTGCTTAAACGATTGATAGGTTTTTGGTCTGGTCAAGGTGGTGCCAAGGGTGATGCCAGCTCACGAGCCCCCATTATCGTCCCTGCCAGTGAACATGACGTTCATGAATCGGACTTCAGTCGCTCCGCATTGAAAGTGCTGAAGAAGCTGGATGAAGCTGGGCACGCTTCCTATCTCGTCGGTGGTGGTGTGCGCGATGCACTGGTTGGGCTGAAGCCAAAAGATTTTGATATTGCTACCGATGCGAGCCCGGAAACGGTCAGAAAGCTATTTCGCAATTCGCGCATCATTGGCCGACGTTTCAAGCTTGTCCACGTCGTCTATGGACGCGAAATCATAGAAGTGGCGACCTTTCGAGCGGCACATACAAAAGGCGACGGTGGAGAGACTGTGGAATCCGGTCGTATCGTGCGCGACAATGTCTATGGTTCGATTGAAGAAGACGCCTGTCGCCGCGATTTTTCAGTCAACGCCTTGTATTACAACATTGCTGATGGATCGGTCGTCGACTTCGTCGGTGGGCTGGACGATCTTGATAAGAGGCTGTTCAGACTGATCGGCGATCCGGCAACGCGTTGCGCCGAAGATCCGGTACGTGTTCTACGTGCTGTACGTCTATCTGCCAAGCTCGAATTCGACATGGAAGCCAAAACGCTTGAAGCGATGCGGGCAACCTCCAGTGAGCTCGGTTCTACCGCACCGGCAAGACTGTTCGAAGAGGTGCTTAAACTCTTTCAAGGCGGTTACGCCTTGCGCAGCTTTGCCGCCGTGCGCGAGCATGATTTGTTGCAGTACCTGTTCCCCTTGTTGAACAAACGTCTTGCCAACAGTGAGCAGAAGCTCGAAACCATGTTGCAAACCGCGCTTGAAAACACTGACAAGCGAGTTGCCGTTGGTAAACCGATTACCCCGGCCTATCTGCTGGCATTCATGTTGTGGCCCGATGTCGAGGAACGGGCACTGCGAGATAGCACCGCTGGCATGCCCATACAAGAAGCGCTGCGATTGGCCGCGGATGACATCATCAAAGACCAGTTACGGGTCACCTCGATACCGCGACGCTTTTCCGGCCCCATGCGCGAAATCTGGCATATGCAGCCCAGGCTTGAGAGTGCGCGAGGTGAGCGCGCTCTGCGTCTGATGGAAGATCGACGTTTTCGCGCCGCATACGATTTCCTTTGCCTGCGGGCAAGCGTTGATCCCCGCCTTACAGACGTCGCAAAGTGGTGGACCGATGTGCAACGTCTGCCGGAAGACCAAAGAGTGAAGAGTGTTGAAAAACGACCGCTGGCGACGGGTATCTGGGGCAATACCAAAGACGGCGACAGTAAGGCTGCAGGTGCATCTGCATCGAAGAAAAAACGCCGACGTCGGCGCCGGCGCAAGCCAGGTGGCGACAAGAAAGCACCACCAGCGAACTCGTGACCAGGCCCGCACCTGCCCATTGGGTTTACGTCGCGCTCGGCAGTAATCTTGGTGATCGTGTCGAGCACGTGCACACGGCTTGCGCTGACATTGTCGGCATCCCTGGTTGCCAATCCCTGCGATTGTCCCCGCTGTACGAAAGTGCTCCCATGGGGCCTCAGGATCAAGCTGACTATATCAACGCGGTTTGTCGCTTCCATTGCGCTTTGTTTCCGCATGAGCTGCTGCGAGCGCTCAAGCGCATCGAGGGACACCATGGGCGAGACTTCGACGCGGACCGATGGACTGCACGTCCCCTTGATCTTGATATTGTTTTGTTCGGGGATCAAACCATCGCATTAAATGATCTGACTATTCCGCATACGGGACTCGCTGCGCGCTCGTTCGTGTTGCGGCCCTTGTTCGATCTCGCGCCGACCTTGAGCATCCCCGGTCATGGCTTGGTTGCGACCTTGCTGCATGATTGCGAAGATTTTTCCATCCGGCCATTTTCCAGTGAGCCAACTCTCCCTTCCGAGCCAAATACATGACGCATCCTTTCATTGCGATTGAAGGTCCAATTGGTGTCGGTAAAACAACCGTCGCTAACCATTTGGCTGAATTGCTCAAGGCGCAATTTTTACCTGATACCGAGACGCGTAACCCTTATCTCAAACAGTTTTATCTGGATCCCAAGGCTGTTGCGCTGCATGCCCAGTTACATTTTCTCGTTGCGCGTCGTGAGGTGTTGAAAAAGCGCGATATCGAACAACCGGTGAAACCAATCGTCGCTGACTTCATGATCGACAAGGATCGACTGTTTGCCGAGCTTACGCTTGATGAGAACGAGTGGTGGATGTATGAGCACCTGTATGATCGAATGGTCGAGGACACTCGTCGCCCAACGCTTGTTATCTATCTGCAGGCTCCTCTGGAACGGTTGATTGAGCGCATCGAGACACGGGGTTTACGCCACGAACAACGGATAGATAGTACTTATCTTGCTGAATTGGGCAGCCGCTATGAGCGTTTTTTCCACGATTATGACGAATC
>CAYULV010000211.1:0-7083 GCA_964445655.1 uncultured Granulosicoccaceae bacterium
ACGACCTGTCCGTCCTCACGACGTATGGCAATAACGGCTGATCGTGGAACTGAATCGCCACCTTCTGGCCAATTTCCATTTCCACGTTCTCCCGGATGTTGTATCCCGACAAACATGGTGCGCTTGTCGGCACTCCAGGTTAAGCCAGTAACTTCAGCTTCTTTAGGGCCAACAAGGAAACGTCGAATTTCGCCTGTCCTGGGATCCCCTGCCAGCATCTGATTATTACCCTGCCCGGCAAATGCTTCTTCATTGGAATAGTTACCATCAGTCTGAATCCACAGAAATCCATTTGAATCAAACTTCAGCCCATCCGGTGAATTGAACATATTGTCTTCATTGATGTTGTCGGATCCAGCATCGGCACCTGTCGCGACCGCAGGATTGCCCGCCAAGGCATAAATATCCCAGGCAAATCCAGACGCAGTATGATCACCGCCATTCGGGCGCCAGCGAACCACTTGGCCGTAGATATTCTTCTCGCGTGGGTTCGGACCACCAACCAGTGTCATATCACCACCTGCATTTGGTTTGATACCACGATTCTTGTTGTTGGTCAGTGCGACATAGACTTCAGGGAAGTTTGGGTTGGCAGCAACCCACTCCGGACGATCCATCGTGGTCGCCTCTACGGTCGATGCCGCGATTCGGGTATGGATACACACGTCTGCCATGGAAGCCATGCCTGAGGTTTCCGGCGATAACTCCAACCACTCACCAGCTCCGTTATCATGAAATTTGGCCGCATACAATTTGCCATCTTCCATCAAGGAATCTGTTTCTCCACCGGGTGCATAAACACCATTGGAAACGTATCGGTACAGAAACTCACCCCGTTCATCATCACCCATATACACAACCACGCGGCCATCGCTATTGATCACCATCTCGGCATTTTCATGTTTGAATCGACCGAGCGCTGTGAGCTTTTTAGGTGTTGAATCAGGTTTACTCGGATCAAGCTCGACAACATAGCCACAGCGATTCGGCTCATTAGGGTTTTTTTCGACATCGAATCGTTCATCGATTCGTGCCCAGCCATACCCCCAATCCTTGGCGGAGACACCATAGCGTTTCAATTCGGCGGAAACCTGATGCACCTCGTTGCCCGCAGCCTCATCCGCCTCAGCTGACGCGGCAGAGAAGTAGCCATTGAAATTTTCTTCACAAGCCAGGTAAGTACCCCACGGTGTAATACCGTTTCCGCAATTGTTCCACGTACCGAGTGATTTTGTACCGCTTGGATCATCAGCCGTTTGCATCAGCGCGTGCCCTTTGGCCGGACCGGTTATCGCCATTTCAGTATCTGGTGTGACACGACGATTGAAAGGACTGTCCTTGACGATCGACCATTCGCTACCTTCTTGTGCTATTTCGACAACGGTCAGACCGTGAGCCATCTTGCCCTTGAGTACATCGTCGATAGTCTCAGGTTTGCCTTCTTCGCGATTGCCCCAGATAATTTCTCTATTCGTGTATTCGTTGTTTACCACCAATAGCGTGTGCCCTTCATGGGAAAACACATCCATACCATCAATATTATCGCCGAAAGCCATTTCTTGATCCTTGGCGGTACCCCGTGTCGCATGGTCAAATTCAGGAACGCCGCTCCACAAAGGGTCCCCCCAGCGCGCGACGATATGAGCGACATAACCTTGAGGTACAGTGATGTCGTCCAGTGTATTGCTTGGTATTTGCTCAAACGCGAATCGGGAACTTGATGCAACAACATCGTCAGTCAGTACAAAAGAACCCAGCGTGGCAACGCCGCCTACCGCTAGTATCCCCTTCAAAACCTCTCGACGGGATAAGGATTTTTCCACAATTCGATCAAAATCGCATTCGTCAGGTCTTGGGTTGATTTGCTCGTCGAAATCGTCAAAAGAAATCTCGGTCTTGTCTTTCATCATTTGTCTCCTGCGGATCGGCTGTTTGAACTTACCATAGGTGACCAATCTAGAACAAAGATATGACAGTTAGGTGACGTAACGTCCCAATGACTAACAAGGAATCAAAAATTGTATTTTGACGCATAAAAAACATTCAACTTTGGGCTAGGTAAAGCTAATTAGTATCAACGCCCTGTAAACACTGGTTTACGCTTCTCATTGAAAGCACTGACGCCTTCCAGCCGATCAGATGTCGGTACCGTCTGATTGTATGACTCAATCTCGAAGGCAAGGCCATCCGTCAACGACATCTGCAAACCACGGTGTATTGCGCATTTCGCTTGTCGGACTGCTATTGGCGCATTACTGGCGATCTTTTTGGCCACGTCAAGTGCTGTCAAGGCAAGATCTTCGTCCGCGATCACCAGATTGACCAAGCCCCAGGTAGCTGCCTCGTCAGCGGTAAATACCCGCGCGGTCAAAATAAGTTCCTTGGCCCGCCTTTCCCCAACCGCACGGGAGAGCGTCTGCGTTCCGCCTGCACCCGGAATGATCCCGAGGCTGGTCTCAGGCAAAGCAAAACGTGCACTTGTCGCAGCGTACGCAAAATCACAAGCCGCTACAAGCTCACAACCACCACCATAAGCTGCCCCATTAACAGCAGCTACCACTGGAACGGGACAGGCTAGCAGTGCTCGAGTCATTCTTTCGTAATGAAGATGTTGCTCAGTCCAGGCCGCCTCTGTCATGCCATTGCGTTCTTTCAAATCACCTCCGGCACAAAAAGCTCGTTCTCCGGAACCCGTCAGTATCAGACAACGATAGGTTTCAAGGTCCAGAGCTAGGGATTCGAACAAACGATAGAGTTCGGTAGCCATCTTCGTATTGAAAGCATTGGCCGACTCTGGCCGGTCCAACGTTATTTTCAACACATGTTCGGCGGGCTCACTGAGTGTCAACGTATCGTAAGGGTGCTTGATCATCATCCGGGAATTTGAAATTTCACCAATCTTTTACTCAAACCGCTGCCAGTGACTGGGCAAGCGTCCACAATTCAGCGTTTATGGTCACTTCATCGACTGGTTGACGCTTTGACCCCGGCAGGCGTGCGTTTTCCTGCGCATCGACAGAATTACCCAGAATCGTCATCCTGTCCCAGAACGAATCACCTGAGATGGCAGTTGGATCAACGAGGAAATAGTACTGCCCAAGATCGTGTGGAGGTCCATCAGCTAACTTCAAGCCTTTGACATTGACTGAATTGACACTGCCTGTCACGGCCGCGGCCAGAACCTCGACCATAAGACCGAACCCATAGCCTTTGTATCCACCAGTCGATAACAAGGAACCTTCGAGCGCCGCTTTGGGATCTGTGGTTGGCTTCCCACGTGAGTCAACAGCCCAACCTAACGGAATGCTCTCGTCAGCCGCGGCCGCTTGTGTGATCTTTCCCAATGCAACCGCACTGGTACTCTGATCAAACTGAAAAGTGACGCCTCCGCGTTTAGCAGGAATCGCCATCGCCATGGGATTCGTCCCCAGCACCGCTTTACTACCACCAGGTGGAGAAACTACAGCCGACGCGTTTGCGAATCCTATTCCGATCGCGCCTGCTAACGCAATTTGCTCAGTAAAGTAACCCAGCGATGTACAGGTATGGGCATGGCTTACTGCCAATGTACAGGTACCAGTGTCTTTGAGCAGTTTCAACGCTTCAGGCAGGCCGCGAGCAAAGGCAGGCTGCGCAAACCCCATTCGCGCATTGGCCTGAATAATGGCAGTGCGGGGTTTGGTTATTAATGGCTCGACGTTGCCATCGACCCGACCAGAGGCCAATTGAATGCAATAGCTTTCCAGATAATACAAGCCGCATATGATGTTGCGATTGGCTTCTGCGGTACGCACAGCATGAGCCACGTGTTCGGCTATCCAGACTGCCGCATCATGCTTTACTAGTGCCTGACGTGAAACCGCCTCGATCTCGTCCAAGGCTACGGTGACAGTACTCATTAACTATCCAACTACTCATAGGCTTTTGTGACAGCTACATTACCGCAAATCCTGGTGCAATGGCGTTCAGAGACTAGCTTTGTCAATCGCCAATCCGATATTATTTAAGTAGATCAATAAAACCGACCACCCCATCACACTAGAGTTTGACCATCAGCGTCAAGACCCGTCGAGGAGCGAATTATCATGAAACGAGCAGGTGTCATAGGCATTGGCGACATGGGCAGTGGTTTGGCCAAAAATCTTATCGCCAACGGCTTCAATACTGCAGGGTATGACTTGGACGACAAACGTCTCAGCGCATTCAAATCGCTGGGAGGAAGTGCTTGCAATTCAGTTTCTGAGGTTGCGGATAATGCTGACGCGGTCTTTGTCATGGTCATGAATGGCGATGAAGCCAAGGATGTGATCCTCGGCAAAGATGGACTCGTCGCCGGGCTGCCCAAAGGTGGCGCCGTTATTCTCAGTGCCACAGTGAAACCTTCTGAAGCCCAGGAAATTGGTCAAGCGATGGAAGGTTCGGGCATTCATCTGATCGACACACCTGTATCCGGTGGCTACCCCGGCGCCCAAAGTGGCACCTTGACCTTGATGGCTGCCGCTCAGCCTTCGGTGCTCGAAGAGTTTTCACCGCTCATGCAAGCCGTGTCCGGCACCATTCATCATGTCGGAACCGAACCCGGTGAAGGTCAGACCGTCAAGGCATGCCTGCAGTCCTTGATCGGTTCGATCTTCTCGGCAACGTTTGAAGCAGCAGTATTGGCGGCAAAGGCTGGCGTCAGCGGAGAAGTTCTGCACAAGGTTGTATCGACATCGAGCGCAGGTTGTGGCGTCGCCAACAACGCGCTCGAATGCATCATTGATCGAAAATTCGAAGGTACTGGCAGTCACATCAGAACGATGCATAAAGATCTGACAATCTCTCTGGATCTTTCACGTCAACTTGAAGTGCCCATGCATACTGCATCCACTGCGATGCAGTTGTTTCATGCTGGCAAAATAAAATATCCCGAGGGGGACAATTGGATTGTCACCAAAGTCATTGAAGAAATCGTTGGTGCTGAATTGCACCGATAACCTTGAATCGAAGATTTCTTATATGAAAACCAGATAGTTAAGTTGACCGAGGCAGCTGGCGAAACTGAAATCAACCATAGCGCTGCAGAAATTCTTGACCATTATGCGTCAGTGAAAACTGTATATCCCACTCATCTGCGATACGTAAAAACCCTGCTTCAGTCGCACTATTGTCATTCTGCCTTTCGTTAACTGGAGAGACAATCTTAAGAAAGCCGTAGTCGAACAGCGTATCAAAGTGCAAAAAGAACAACTCGCCAGTCGTCTGTCCACGCTGACGACAGACTTCAACAAACAGGCGTGAAGATACGCCATGGCCTCCCAACCGCACAACGACAGCTAGTTGTCGCAAAAGGGATTGATTGCTGATCCGATGAGACATGTCTCTCCTGGAGTCAAACGAGCTACACTGCTTCAAGAATACTCGATCAAAGAGACGAGCACAGGCAATGACGGCAGCTTGAACAATATTAGAAATGCGGGTAAGCAGCCAACGGTTGCCATGGCGCTTGGTTTCATGCTTCTCTCAACGCTGTTGCTGGCTATCATGCATGCGCTTGTGCGGCTTCTCGGTAATGACCTGCACCCTTTCATCATTGTCTTCTTTCGCAATTTGTTCGGTCTGATCGCCATTTTGCCGCTGTTGATAAAAGGCGGTAAACAGTCACTGGCTACAAATAATCCAAAGTTGCATCTGCTCCGTGCGCTGGTGGGAACTGCCGCGATGGCAAGTTGGTTTTTCGCATTGACCCGAGTACCGATTGCCAATGCGACCGCGCTGAGTTTCAGTACTGCTATTTTTGCCACCGTTTGCGCCTGGTTTTTTTTAAACGAAACTGTGCGACTCAGAAGATGTATCGCTATCGGAGTTGGATTTGCAGGTGTATTTGTCGCCATGCAGCCAGACGCCACAGGTTTCAACAATTACTCACTCCTGGTTTTGCTCAGTGCAATCACCTGGGGCGCTTCGGTGTCGATTGTAAAACTACTGACACGCACGGAATCGGTCACATGCATTGTCGGCTGGATGGCCATTCTACTGACCATCATCACTTTCATCCCAGCCATCCTTGTCTGGCAGACTCCTGAATTGACTCAGATGGCATTATTGATGGTGATCGGAGCGCTGGCGACCGCCGGACATTTATTGATGACCCGAGCGCTGCAATTAGCAGACACTGCTCTGGTCATGTCTGTTGACTTTAGCCGACTGATCTGGACATCCATTCTGGGTGTCTGGTGGTTTGGCGAAACGCTGACAGGCTACACCTTCATCGGAGCCGCCATCATTTTCGGAGCCGGATTGTATATCGTCTTTCGCGAATCACGAATGTCACGACCATGATGAATACCTGCGATCACTCGTAAGCGGTGCTCAAGCTTCTGATTTTAAACCTTGGCGGTCTGCTTCCGGTTGTGACGCGGTGTATAGTAATGATCAAAACTCTGGAGTCGCCATGTCAATACGGCCTGTAAAATCACAATCCGGCGCTCGCCCCACACTTGAAGGGGCTGGTGTGAAGTTGCATCGCGTATTTGGCTTCGGCGACACATCGACTACCGATCCGTTCCTGATGATGGATGATTTCAGAAACGATAATCCCGCGGACTACGCCGCCGGGTTCCCATGGCATCCGCATCGCGGTATCGAGACGATTACCTATGTGCTGGCAGGAACAGTTGACCATGCCGACAGTCTAGGCAATGCAGGCACGCTCGGCCCAGGCAGTGTGCAATGGATGACTGCCGGCAGTGGCATACTGCATCAGGAGATGCCCAGCGGAGATTCTCAAGGACAGATGCACGGTTTTCAGTTGTGGGCCAATCTGCCCTCGACGCTCAAAATGACAAAGCCTCGTTATCAAGACATACAAGGCAGTGATATACCTGAAATCATTGACGACGATGGAACAATCGTACGCGTGGTTGTTGGTGACTTCTGGGGTAAGCGCGGACCTGTCGATGGTGTCGCCGCGGAGCCGCAATACCTTGACATTACAGTTCCCGCAGGTGTAAAAAAATCGTTTCCCGTCGATACCTATCGCAATGCCTTTGCCTATGTATTCGAAGGATCCGGTGATTTTAAAAATGCATCGAACCCGATGGG
>CAYULV010000212.1:0-6999 GCA_964445655.1 uncultured Granulosicoccaceae bacterium
CTTGCTGGCATCGGTCGCAAATGGCTGGCCGTCAGCATCATCGCAATAGACCGCTCCAGCACCACAAACACCAAACCAGGGGTGATGCACGACATACTGTGCCACGCTGGCAGTCGATGGCTCATCACCGGGCTCTCCAGCTACAAGCCGAAACAGGCTGACAAGCTCATGCTTGCCTCTGAACGGTACGCTAAATGTTGAAACCTGTTGCATTCCCTCCAACTGATGCAATGCATCATAAGAGGGCAGTATCACCGAAACCTCAATACCCAGCGATACGAGCGCACCCGGCAAGTCACGTATGACATCGCCAATGCCGCCGACCTTGGCGCCTGGCAAGGCGTCATTCTCGGCAGCCAGCATACAAATTTTCATCGACTGCGATGCAAATCCTGATTGAAATGATCTGGCGTAACCAGAGTAATACCTTTGTCAGTGATACGAAACCCACGCTTTTCATCCTCTACAGGATCTATACCGACCTCAGTGCCTTCGGGTAACACCGTACCGCGATCGATGATTGCACGCTTTATCCGACAATGGCGATTGACGACAACGTCCGGCATCAGCACTGATTCGGACACTTCGCTGTAGGAACGAACGCGGACATTCGAGAACAACAATGAATTCTCCACGACTCCCCCTGAGACGATACAACCGCCAGATACAATGCAGTTAAGCGCCGTGCCAACGCGATCCTCTGTATTGTGGACAAATTTCGCGGATGGCAATTGCATTTGGTAGGTATAGATAGGCCAGTTCGCGTCATAGAGATCCAACTCAGGCTCGAAGTCCACCAATTCCATATTGGCCTCCCACAATGCATCGAGGGTGCCGACATCACGCCAGTAGGGTTGCGTGTCTCGTTCGGCTTGATCATCGCCCAATCTGAAGGACTGAACATGATGCGAGCTGACAATCTTCGGCAGAATGTCGTGACCAAAATCGTGCGAGCTTTTGTCCAGATCGGCATCGGTGACCAATTGATCGTAGAGAAACTCAGTATTGAACAGATAATTACCCATCGAAGCCATGACGCGGCCGGGCTTGCCGGGAATTTCTGCAGGCACCTGAGGCTTTTCCTGAAATTCCAGCACCCGACCCGACTCGTCTATGCGCATGACACCGAAGGTTCCTGCCGCCTCCTCAACCGAGACCTCAACGCAGCACACCGTCATGTCAGCGCCGATGGTTTCATGGGCTGCGACCAGCGGGCCGTAATCCATCTTGTAAATATGATCACCGCCCAGCACAAGTACAAACCTGGGCTTATGCGTACGGATGATGTCCAGATTCTGATAGACCGCATCCGCTGTGCCCTTGTACCAACCTTCATCGACCCGCATTGACGCTGGCAGAATCTCGACAAATTCCCCGAATTCAGCTTTGAAACCAGACCACCCACGCACAATATGCCGCACCAATGAATGCGACTTGTATTGAGTGGCAACACCAACGCGGCGAATACCCGAATTGATGCAATTGGATAGGACAAAATCGATAATACGGAACTTACCACCAAACGGCACAGCTGGCTTGGCACGCCAGTCAGTCAGCTCATACAAACGACTGCCCTGCCCACCTGCAAGAATCAATGCCAACGTTTCACGCGTCAGTCGGGAGATACGGCGTTCATCTTGCACAGTCATGGTGTTGTTTTTTTGTTTGAACCCAAGTCCAGCTTATCTCGCATCGATGCGTTTGGCAAAGCACCTGTGATATCTCGGAACATCGAGTGCGCCCGCATGAATATCAAGTCACAAAAATATATCCATGATGCCTGCACCTTGGCGATCGAAAACGCTATAACTAGCGCATGAAAGAGAATCTACCATCCGAAAGCTCCGCCGATGCACAAACTGAACGACAAGATATGGTTCAGTCTGCTATCGATCTTATCGCCGGCAGCACAGAGTGGGCCAAGCCCGATAGTCTACCGATTGATGATATTGCTGCGCTGAAGAAATCAATCGTGCATCACTTCTCGCACACATTGGGGCGAGATGTCGACAAAGCTGCCGCACACTATCTGTATCAGTCTGTGGCACTGGCAGTGCGCGAACGATTGATGAGTGCCTGGCATAAAACCGCCGCCCAGGAATCGGGCAAAGAAAGCCGTCGCACTTTTTATCTGTCGCTGGAATACCTGATGGGCAGAACGCTTGGCAATGCCCTGCACAATCTTGAAATGACTGATGCAGTTCATGATGCCTTGCGTGAACTCGGTATTGCACTGGAAGATATCGAACAACTTGAACAAGATGCGGGTCTTGGCAATGGCGGACTCGGCCGTCTGGCTGCTTGCTTTCTTGACAGCGCTGCCAGCCTTGCCTTGCCGGTCCGTGGTTACGGGCTACGCTACCGCTATGGCATGTTCCGCCAGCTTATCGACAATGGCTGGCAAGTCGAACAACCCGATGACTGGCTCGCCAATGATGCCGTATGGGAACTTGAACGGCCCCATCTGACACGTCGCGTTCGCTTCGGCGGCCATGTCAGAGTTGAAACACTTGAGGATGGACACCATCGCCATCATTGGGAAGGCACACACGATGTGTTCGCCCGCGCCTACGACGTTCCAGTACCGGGCTATCGAAACGGTATCGTCAATACCCTGCGTTTATGGTCTTCAACAGCCACCAACGAATTTCATCTTAATCAATTCAATGCAGGTGGCTATGCCGAAGCGGTAGCAGAACGCAACGAAGCGGAAAACATCACCATGGTGTTGTACCCGAACGACAGCAATGAGAATGGCAAAGTGCTGCGTTTACGTCAGCAGTATTTTTTGGTATCCGCAAGTTTGCAAGATGCCATCGCTGACTGGTTGACCAAAACTGACAGTTTCGACGACTTTCATAAGTATCACTGCTTTCAACTTAACGACACTCACCCCGCTCTCGCCATTGCCGAATTGATGCGACTGTTACTCGATGAGCATGGTCACCAATGGAAGGAGGCATGGGCAATTACGACGAAAGTCATGGCCTACACCAACCACACGCTGCTTCCTGAAGCGCTGGAGTGCTGGTCGCTGGAGATGATGCAAAACTTGCTGCCGCGGCCAACGGAAATCATTCAGGAAATCAATCGCCGGTTTGTGCTTGAGGTCAAAACGCGCTGGCCTGGCGAACGTGATCGGCATGCAGCGATGTCGATCGTGACCTTCGACGCAGTACCGGTCATTCGCATGGCACATCTGGCCATCGTTGGCAGCTTTTCCGTTAACGGCGTTGCCGCCCTGCACTCGCGTTTATTGACCGAGGGCTTGTTCAAGGATTTCAATGAGCTGTGGCCTGAGAGATTCAACAACAAAACCAATGGTGTTACCCAGCGTCGTTGGCTATCTGCCTGCAATCCTGAATTGCGCAAGCTTCTGGATACTCGTTGTGGCCAAGACTGGATCAAGGATCCGGAAAAACTCGAGGGCCTGACATCAAACCTTGAGGATGCAAAGCTGCTTAGTGATTGGCAGACGATCAAACACAACAACAAACTACGCCTGGCAAACTTCATTCAGGCAAGAGTATCCATTGCGGTAGATCCATCGATGCTGTTTGATGTACAAGTCAAGCGCATGCACGAGTACAAGCGACAGCTATTGTGTGCTTTACACGCTGTGCACTGCTGGTTGGAGCACAAGGCCGGACGTGGTAGCTCACAGGCACCACGCATGATACTCATTGCAGGCAAGGCCGCACCTGGCTACGCGGTCGCCAAGGACATTATCAAACTGATCAACAATGTGTCCAAGGTGATCAACAATGACGAAAAATCCAACGATCAGCTAAAGCTCGTTTTCCTGCCGGATTACAATGTATCAGCCATGGAACTGATCTGCCCGGCAACCGATCTGTCCGAACAGATTTCTACTGCGGGGAAAGAAGCATCAGGCACCGGAAACATGAAGTTCATGATGAACGGTGCGCTGACCATCGGTACCCGCGACGGCGCCAATGTCGAAATACTGGAGGCGGTCGGCGAAGATAACTTTTTCGCTTTTGGTCTGAACGATGTCGAGGTCGAGGAACAACGTATGGACTACCAGCCACAAGCATTCGTGGCGAAGGACCCGCGTATAAAAGCTATTCTCGATGCTTTCGAAACGGGCACCTTTGATGACGATAGCGGCGAAGTAATGCGCAATCTGATGAACGCCATACAGAGCGCAACAGACCCATGGATGACCATTGCCGATCTGTCCGCCTATCTTGATGCCCAGGCTGATGTGTCAACGCTATGGAACGATCAGGAAAACTGGACGAAACAAAGCATCATCAATACGGCGATGAGCGGGCGCTTCTCATCAGACCGAACAATTGCTGATTATAATCGCGATATCTGGCAGCTGGATTCGCTTGCGGTTAACACGTGAGCGCTGGACTCAAACCCGGAAAATCTTCACCGCTTGGGGCGAGCGTATGCAAGCAAGGGGTGAACTTCGCACTCTTTTCCGAGCATGCTGAACGAGTTGAACTGTGCTTGTATGGCCACGATGGCAAGCAAGCAGAACAACGCTTTGATCTTGTCCGAAGAAGCGATGATATCTGGCATGGTCTGCTACCTGATGCCGGAGCTGGTCTGCACTATGGCTACCGAGTACACGGGCCTTTCGATCCGGAAAATGGTCATCGTTTCAATCCACATAAACTACTGATCGATCCCTACGCGCGCAGACTCGACAGCGAGCTACAGATCACCGACGTCCACTATGGATACGTTCGTGACTCGGCAGAAGCCGATCTGTCGTTCGATACACGCGACAGCGCAGCATTTGTCCCCAAGTGTGTTGTACCGCCGTTACCGCAAACGACCACGGAGTCGGCAAGACCCGAATGGCCATGGTCAGACGCGGTGATTTATGAGGCGCATGTCAAAGGCTTGAGCCGCAATAACACCGGGCTTCCTGAGGAATATCGAGGGCGCTATGCCGCCCTCGGCCACCCGGAGATGATCAACTATTTCAAGAAGGTCGGGATAAACGCACTGGAACTCTTGCCGGTTCACTATTTCGCCGATGATGATTTTTTGCTAGCTCGTCAGCTTAAAAATTACTGGGGCTACCAGAGCCTGGGATTTTTTTGCGCCGCAAACCGATACGCGCAGCAAGGCGCAGATGCCTGTGCAGAGTTGGCCTCTGCCGTAGCGTCATTGCATGATGCTGATATCAAGGTGATTCTTGATGTGGTGTACAACCACACGGGTGAAAGCAACGAACTTGGCCCGACGATCAGCTTTCGTGGCATCGACAATCTGGCTTACTACCACTTGCAGGATAACCAGCGCTACTACCTTAACTATAGCGGTACAGGCAATACACTCAGGGTCGATCATCCACGTGTCCTGCAAATGATCATGGATAGCTTGCGTTACTGGCACAGTGAAATCGGTGTGGACGGATTCCGATTCGATCTTGCCAGTGTATTAGGTCGAGACTCTCGCGGTTTTGACTCAGGTGCCGGTTTCTTCCGCGCCATTGCACAGGACCCGATCTTACAAACTGCCAAGATGATCGCTGAACCATGGGATCTCGGCCCTGATGGATATCAGCTGGGACAGTACCCACGTCGTTGGTCCGAATGGAATGATCGATACCGGGACACGGTACGCCGCTTCTGGCTGAGCGACGATGCTGTCAGAACCGAGTTTGCCAGGCGCTTGCTTGGCAGCAGTGATCTCTTCGAGCATCCCTCTTCTGTTGCAGCCTCGGCCAATAGCCTGTCCCGACAGCCTACATCGAGCATCAACTTCGTTACCGCACATGATGGTTACTGTCTTGCCGATGTGGTGAGCTTCGAACAAAAACACAACGAGGACAACGGCGAAAACAATGCAGATGGCCACAATGGCGAGGTTTCAAACAACCACGGTATCGAGGGATCCAGCGATAACGCTGAAATAAACAAACTTCGGGAAAAACAACAACGCAATCTTCTCGCGACACTGATGATCTCCCAAGGGATCCCGATGATGCTCGCCGGCGATGAACGTCATCGAACACAAGCAGGTAATAACAACGCCTACTGTCAGGATAACGAAATCAACTGGATTGACTGGGCGGAAAATGAAGCTGCAGATCAACTGACGCAGTTCACCAACGAGCTCATTTCGCTGCGCAAGCGATTTCCGGTGCTACGCCAACCGTGGTATCTGCATGCGCAACATGTTTCTCCCTCCGGGCATGCCGATGTTGTCTGGTTTCGACAAGACGGCAAGACCATGTCAGATCAAGACTGGCACAATGCAGATGACCGTTTTCTCGGGGTACAACTCACCGGAGACGCTGTTCCAGACACACCAGGCTACCCGGATGTCAAAGCGTCCCCAAGTCTGTTGCTGCTGTTCAACGCCAGTAATCAAGCCGTTGAGTTTCCACTCGAAGGCTCCGAATTGGCAAGCCAACACTGGCATCCGGAACTCGATACAAATCTTCCTTCTGTAGAAGACTCGGGCGACCATCAACGCGAATCAACAGACCCGAAACGAGTAGTCTGCGGTGCGAAATCCCTGCGTGTCATGAGTAGCGCGCTGCCTGATAAGGCACTTTAATTATCGGACACAAAAAAGCCCGCCGGTACCAACGTACAGGCGGGCTTTTTTTACTGCGGACAGACTAGTTCAGTTTGATCTGAACATCGACACCTGCTGCAAGATCCAGCTTCATCAGCGCATCAACCGTCTTTTCTGTTGGATCAACGATATCCATCAGACGCTTGTGAGTACGGAGTTCGTACTGGTCACGTGCATCTTTGTTGACGTGAGGCGAAATCAACACGGTAAATCGCTCTTTCTTGGTCGGCAAGGGAATCGGGCCCAAAACTCGAGCACCGGTACGTTTTGCCGTTTCAAGGATCTCTTTCGCCGAACGGTCGATCAAACGATGATCGAACGCTTTGAGACGAATGCGGATGGTTTGACTAGATGCTGCCATGATTATATCTCTACTTATTCGATGATCTTGGCAACCACACCGGCGCCAACCGTTCGGCCACCTTCGCG
>CAYULV010000213.1:0-4073 GCA_964445655.1 uncultured Granulosicoccaceae bacterium
AAGCCGAGACAAAAAATCATGAAAAGAATAAAGACAACCACCATGTAGGGATTATCAAAGGAACCCAGCACCATATTCTCGATGATTTCATCACCGCCATAACGACGCAGAACAAAGGCGAAAAATGAAGCGGTTATAAAAATGCCGACTATGTACCCTGAGGTATTGAGGGTTTGCAGCATGACTTTGCTGCTTACTTTCAGATTCAATTTTCGGTTGAACAATGCCAGTAATGTGGCCCCCATCGCCCCCAGACCAGAGGCTTCAGTGGGTGTCGCCAAGCCGAAGAAAATTGACCCGAGCACAAGCAGGATAAGACCAAACGGAGGAATCACCGACAAAGCGACATCCAATATCACTTTCGCTGATATTTCCTGTCGGCTTTCCGGTAAAGGCATGGCCGCAGGATTGATAATTCCATAAATAATAATAAAGACTATATACAAGCCACCAAGCAACAAACCGGGTATCAGTGCGCCCATAAATAGATCGCCCAAGGAGATCGCCAACTGATCCGACATGATGACCAGCATGATCGAAGGCGGAATCAAAATGCCCAAGGTACCCGATGCTGCAATGGTGCCAGCAGCAATCGGTTCCTTGTACCCCTGCTCCATCATGGCAGGAATACCCATCATGCCCAACAGCACCACTGACGCTCCGATAACCCCTGTTGATGCCGCCAGAATGATTCCAATCAACATAACTGAGAGCGCGAGACCGCCACGCAATGCCCCGAACAGCACTTGCATCGATTTCATCATGCGCTGTGCGAGACCAGATTGATCAAGCATCAACCCCATGTATATAAACATGGGCAATGCAACAAGCACCGGATTTTTTATCGTGCTACCAAAAAACCGGCCACCACTTGCAAATAATTTTTTGTAACCCAAGCCAACTCGGTCAAATTCGATAAATTCATTGATGTATTTTCGATTCGGATCCAGTACAAATTCACCGAGAACAATGAATAAAAGACTTACCCCAACCAAAGCGTAGGCTACCGGTATTCCTCGAAAAAGCAGATAGATAAAGGACAGAAACATGGCCATAACCAGCCACTGGTTTAAGTCCATCACCTCACCCATCATCACTAATACTTGCATCAGACTTGTAAGCTCTTCGCTGAACGACGGGACAACGCAATGCTGGTGACCATGGCGAACAGGACAATACCCAGTGCAATCCACATCGCAGGCTCTAACAAGGGCTCTTTGCGTATTCGGCTGGGTTTTATGTCAGGACTGGTAAAACGCACAAACCACCACAACACGTAATAGGTGAATCGCTCCAGGGCGAACCAAGCCGCCGGGAACGTTGCCAGCAAAAGCGTCCAAAGACGCACCGGCGCAATTTCTTTCAAATGACGTATCGTCATTGATACGGTTGCCGCCATCGCAATAACAAAAATCCACGGCAATGACATTTTCAGCAAGTACAGCTTATGCAGTCCATTGGGACTATCAGAGCCTTCACGGGCGATAAACGATGTCCATGAATAGCTAAAAAGCACATCTGTCATCAAGATCAAAAAAGGCAACAGCATCCACCCAAGCCCGAATATATCGGTACGGGATTTTTTCGCCTGTCTGAAATTCGAATACAAGATATCAACACGCACATGACTCTGCAGCGTGATCGCGTAAACAAACCCCACCGTGACTGCCAGACCATACATCCACCACTGCGCATCATCGAGCCAGGCCTGATTGCTACCCATCTTGCGCATCACCACTTGCGAGCAAATGGCGATCATCAACAAGGGAAACAACCAGGAAACTAAGGTGCCAAAACGAACGACAAATCGATCCACACATGTTTGCGGATCGACTTCATCAATGACTTGTTGAGCAGTGTCAACGGCTTGCTCGTCAGCAATTTCTGTATCGTTTGGCATTCTTTTTTCTCAGCGCACCGAAAGTGCCCACCTCAGGTCCTCAGGTGGGCACTTCGATCTGTTCTGGTGCTCAAGCGGTTGCGACTATCGCGGAAGATAGATAGCCTTTGACCAAACGCCGTAGCCTTCACGATACTCTTGGAAGTCAGCCCACACCTCTTGAAAGAATTCATCGTCAGCAGCGAGTTCTGCTGCAACTTCATCCCAAGCGCCTTCAAAAGCTGAAAGCATCTCCGGCGACCACTGTTTTATAATGACGCCATTGTTGGTTTCGTTCTCAATCATCGCTGCGTAATTCAACGCTTCACCTTCTGCAAGGTTGGTCGTGATGTTAGCGAGACAGGCGACTTCAATTTGATTTTGCGCCTTTTCGTCCAGGTCATCCCAAATGTCGCGGTTAACCAGTAGTTCGAATAGCGTCGCCGGTTGATGCCAACCTGGAAAGTAATTGTATTTGGCTATCTTGTGAAAACCTAAACGCGCGTCAATAAGCGGCATGGAGAACTCAGTCGCGTCGATAGCACCACGCTCAAGTGCTGGAAAGATATCGGATGCACCTAATAGCGACGTTGACACACCCAGCTTTTCCATAGCCTTCGCACCAAGGCCGAAAAATCGCATATTCAGCCCTTTCAGATCTTCAACTGTATTGATTTCTTTCTTGAACCAACCGGAAGTTTCTGGTGCTATGACACCACAAGGAAACGTTTTGACATCGTAGCCATTGTCGTCATACATTTGCTGCCAGTACTTCGCGCCATCGTCATACAAAACCCAACCGAGAAACTCACTGGCTTCAGGGCCAAATGGCACAGCTGCAAACAATGAAGCGGCGTTTATCTTGCCCTGCCAATAGCCCGTTGTGGCGTAAGCCGCATCTACCGAACCGACGGACACCGCATCCAGAGCTTCAAGTGCCGGAACCAGTTTGCCCGGATCAAAATGCTCGAATTCAACTTGATCAGAAATACCGTTGATTTTCTCGACAAAATCAACAGCTGCGGTTCCCAGAATAGGCAGATGTTGTCCAAATGCCGATGTCAATTCTAATTTCTCCTGCGCCGAGGCAGCGGTTGTCAGCGCAATACTGATCGCTGTCGCTTTAACGATTAAATTCATGTCCAAGTAGTCCTCTTATTCGAATGAATGGCTAAATGCCGCTCCAGAAACCCGCTCCAGCAAGTTACTGGTAAATATTATTTACCATTACACGGTTACTGGTCAAGTATATTTACCGTTTCTGCCAATTCAATTCAGTAGAGTCACTATCGATATGCTAAAAGGTTGTATTCATTGAGATTCTTTTAATGAGACAGAAAAACGCCCCTGGCCAGCTGTTCGACCAAATTGAACATGAATCCCTCGCAGACTCAGCTATTGCTCAGATCGAGAATCTGATCCTGAGTGGAGTTTTGCGTGATGGTGATTTACTACCTGGTGAGCGGGAGCTGGCTGAGCAACTCGGCATTTCCCGCCCCAAGGTACGTGAGGCTTTGAAATATCTTGTCGAAAACAAGCTCTTGCGCATTGTTGCGAACGACGGGATTTACGTAGATCGCCTGGGTGGAGAAGTCATGTCTCCAGCTTTGATCGCGCTTTACAATCGCAATCCGACCGCGATACTACAAAACTTGGAATACCGACGATTAACAGAAGGCTTCGCGGCAAAAATGGCCGCTCAGCGAGCCACTAGTCATGATCGCGACAGACTGGAGACCATCATCGAAGAGATGAAAGTCGCGGACCAGGAGCTGAACCATGACCTGGCGTCAGAACTCGACCTGGATTTACATTCCACCATTGCTTTCGCCTGCCACAACTGCACCCTTACTCACACCATGACAGCGCTCTACTCACTTAACCGAAGCGGCATTATGTACAACCGAGCTGAATTGGAGAATATCGCCCCGGCAAGTGAAATATTGTTTGAACAACATAAACTCATCGTTGATTCAATCTGCCAGGCAAAACCCGCCGCCGCCGAAAAGGCTGCGCATAA
The DNA here is from genome assembly GCA_964445655.1 of uncultured Granulosicoccaceae bacterium. GTDB lineage: Bacteria > Pseudomonadota > Gammaproteobacteria > Granulosicoccales > Granulosicoccaceae > Granulosicoccus. The sequence goes on from CAYULV010000213.1 coordinate 3,900, forward strand.
ACACATCGATTTCGTTATCGAATTGATAGAAAACGCCTTCCAAAGTCGCAATCGGGAGGCACTGTCGAAGAAGCGTTATAGAAATCTAGAGGCTTGATTAGAGCGCTAGCTCGGCTAGCTCGCACTTAAGGTTAGATGACAGACCTAACAGAAGGCCGTGACATCTGTTTTCGG
>CAYULV010000213.1:4173-6995 GCA_964445655.1 uncultured Granulosicoccaceae bacterium
GAAGTAGACATCGGCAATGAAATAAAACTTCCAATTGCTGTAATTGATATCACAGACTCCACCTTCAATGCTAATAAAATAGAAATATTTGACATCTCAAGATGCGCTTGCGTACTAAGCAGCGAGAGTATCGATACTGTAGCCAGCAGGGTAATGCCTTGGATTCTAGATTATTCATCTAGCAAACTTATGTCGATATCCCAAGAAGCTCGCGTAGAACTTAGTTACCAAATACCACGGACAAATAACAAAATTGTCCAACGAGAAGCACAAAGTGGCTTCATCTACAATCCGGTAAAAAAAGAAAACCGTATACAAGCCAAACGTCATATCAGATGCCGAAATGCTTAATATCGCCCAAACAGCGGGAGACAGATTCTACAGGGACAATCACCTGGATGCTTTTCGTAATGGACGGGCCGATGGAATCCAGACCATTGATGGAGTAAAGTACAAGGAATTTTTGAAGAAAACAGATGACGGTAGGATCAAAGTTGACAATGCGCACATCACAAATGAACGCTAATAAGTCATATCTTTATCCAAACCCATATACCCCTCAAAACCCTCATCAGGCTTTATGCGATGCCACAACGGAGTACTATAAGTACGCAAACAATATTGATGAATTAAAAGATCTATTTAGACATGTAATTGATGGAGGCCAGTCCGGTTTCGAATATCGCTGCTCGATCTCGTGTTTGTTCGAAGACGAAACAATGCAAAGATACGGCATCGATGCCTTCTCAGATATGGAGCGTTGCATTGTCGGAAGCACCGATCATGACCTCCCCTGGATAACCTACTCGTTACCAGAGATTGAAGGATGGCTTGTATTACTCTCCCTGAGTATCGCGAACAAGTTTAACGCTGATATAAAACACCCTCTACTTGCCATGTTAGGCCGCCGATACAATACCGAAGAACGATTAGCGTCTTTGTACAATAAATTGTCAGGCCTCGATGACTGGGACCATGGACCTGTAGAGAGCACAGCATCAAAAGAATATATCGCTAACTGGCACTCCCTACACACTAAACAACTAGCTAACGAGTATTTCGAGCCTGTCAATATAGACTTTCTTGATAACAATCTGAGCATGACTAAGCTTGTTAATTCTTCTATTGACACAGAACCGAAAATTGAAAGTTTATTTCCTACGTCTAGTCAATTCAAAAATCCACATGCCTCTCTGGTACAAGCGCTCGATCCATTTTTGTACCTTTATACAGACACTGACCTTTTAATAGATGATTTAAAAACGCTTCTGGATGGCACTGACTATAATTTTCATGGTCATGGCCGTCTCTGGAGCAATTTCGATCCGGACTGGATGAGAAAAGAAAATATCGTACCTTTCAAGAGCGGTGATTTATATATTGTAAAGTCTATCGACCAAACTTTTTCTCAATGGTATGCCTATTCCAAAGCCGAATTACAAGGCTGGATAGTACTCTTGATTTTAAAACTTGAGAAAAAACGAATTTACCAAAGAAAGCAGAAAATCGATAAATTCATTAAACCTAAAATCGACTTAGCAGATCGTTTGAAACTCATCAGAAATAAATTGTCTGGCCAAGAGCCATGGGAGGTTGGCCCAATTGGAAATGACTTAACAGCCGAGATGATTGAATACTGGAATAAGCTTCACTGCAAAGAACTTGAGCAGGATATTTTCTCTCACAACAATTATGATCGGATTTCTGCTCGCCGCGACTAATGCAGTCCCTTCTTTAAACCATTCAATGTCAATTCTTCTCATTGGATTACGCGTTGCACTGACCGCTAGAACCCAAGTCGGTGTTGTTGGCATTCTAGTTGTAGTGAAGAAAAAACCGCACTACTAGAGAACGTCGCAACTGTTTCGCTGAGTCAAATGGGCATGGACATTCCACTCACACACACGAGTGGCGTATGCACTGCTCATTCAAAGCACTTTCAAACGCCGCCACATCCCAAGCCGCATCCAGCGCCCGCTTGAACAAGGCATGTTGTGTTTCAGGGGCCAACCCATCTATCGGTGGATCACGGTCCAGATTGGTTGGAAAGGAATAACCTTCGGCCGTCGCTGCAATCAAGGCGTGCAATTGCGCGGCATCGAGTTTCCCCTCTTTAAGTGCTTGTTGCACCAAAGGATAGAGCCGCACACTCATGCCCTGCCGATCAATGACTTCCATTGCTCGACCGAATGCAGACGATACTTGCAGTAAATTGGCAAGTCGTTCGATGTCACTACTGCGATTCTCGCCAGCGGCATGAAATAGCGCCGGATTGAAAAACAGCGCATCGCCTTTGGCGAGTGGCAGTTGTACATAGCGTTCTTCAAAACAGGCGCGGAAATCATCGCGACGCCAAGCGCTGTACCCGGGCCGATACTGCTGCGAAAATGGCAACAGCTTGGTCGCCCCGCTCTCTATTGGCATATCGCAGTGTGCAATGGCGCCTTGCAAAGTCAAAACCGGCGACAGCTCATGCACATGCGCTGGATAACTTGCCGAAATTTCAGCGGTTTGAAAACCCAGATGGTAATCGCGATGCGCCAGTTGCGCGGCCCCTCCCGGATACACCAGATTTACTTGCGCAGTCATCTGGTAGTTAGGTCCAAGCCAGGCTTCGGATGCCGCATCAATCACCGGATTGGAAAAATAACCGATATAGGTCTCTGGTGATTCCTCAGCCAATTTCTGCAAGGAATTCCAGATACGATCATTGTTGCCTGCAGCGGCAAAATGATCTGCCCCACCACCGACTGATGCTTTTTCCTTGGCAATAATCGCCTTGTACGCTTCGCTTGCCGCATCGATAGCTGTGGTGTCCTTAT
>CAYULV010000214.1:0-6974 GCA_964445655.1 uncultured Granulosicoccaceae bacterium
AGTAAATCCCCAATGTTTGATAGTCGTGGAACATAAAATGATGGGGCCAAACAGTCATAAGCCATTAAATCTGTTTGCGACAGATTTGTAGACAGCGAAGATTTGATGTCAGACGCCAGCACAGAGTCAGGCAAGGGGTCCAAAGTGTCAGCGGTATCGACAACAGAAGATACAATGATCGTACAGGCATCATGTGTTTGATCCAGGTTGAATCTGGACACCGAATTACCATAAAAGTCCAGCGTAGATTTTATTGCACTGGGTTCTGGATCGATACGCATCGAAAAAGACGAACACACCTGATTTTCAGTTGATCGTGGCGTCAGGCACAATTGGTTAATAGATTGCGAAACCGGCGAATTGTATTCGTACGTCGTTTTGTGTGTGACTTTCAGCTTCAAGATGAGCCACCTGAGCTATTACCACCCGCGGAAGCGTCGCTCTTATCCGCACTAGTTGATTGGTTTGTATCCGTTTGCGCATCCAGCGTTGAATTTTGTATCAGACTACGCGGGAGTTCTGAATGGGTAAAGTACGCGGCTGTCAATTCGGTGGACAGCTCGCCAGGAATACGCCCCAGAACCTCCAGAAAACTATTCATGGTTTGACGGTCACTTGCACTTTTTCTGGACAACAAAGTTTCGGTTTCGGCAAGCCGAACGCGGCTAAGCCCAGCAGTCGATAGCCGTAATAAAGGCTCTTGATAATTACTATGACGTCGACCGGGCAGATTTCTCACACATTCATCGAGGTAGCGAAACTGAAAGGCAATAGAGCGCGGATTGACTTCATCGAGCAACAACAAATGAGTGACGAGTATATTGTTAAGCCTACTTCTGTAACGTGTTCGGTAGGTGATCGTGCTATCGAACAGACGCAGCAGAATTTCCATTAACTGTGTGTTTTCTCTGTCATGAAGCATAAATACCTTTATGACGCCTATGCTCTGATCCACACGTTCGATTCGCTTCCCCATCATGATGAAACGCCAATTGTCACCGTGCGTCAGGTTCTCGTGAACCAGGCCGGTAAAAGCCGCCAAGGAAACCAGCAAGGTTTCCAATAGTTCTATCAGGGTTGGCAATACATAACTCTGCGTGCGTAGTTCCTGGTGATCTATGCCATCGAGCATCAGATGGATTTTTTTCTGACTGTCATCAAGATCATTTAGCACCCTCATGAGCTCCGGCGACAGACGATCCCTCAATTGATTGGACGTATTTCGGACACTGGCTATGGTGTTTGCCAAAGTACCGTAGCGATCATCATCGAGCAGCATCTCAAAGATTTCGCGAAACAGAATTCTCAGCGGTGGCTCATCCGACTCGCTGGCAATATCTGTTGATGTATCAGTGATCTCAGCGAGCGTCTTGAGTAATACTGTCAATGACAAGGATATTTCAGTTACATCATCGGAGGTGACGTCGTAGCTTTGAGATTCATCATCAAGTATTTCATTAAGCAATATTGAAAGAACGCGAATGATGCTTTCGGTTTTTTCGGTATAGCGCCCGAGCCAGAACAGATTATCCGCCACTCTACTGGGCAATTCGCCTTCAATAATGGTATGCAGCGATTCACTGGCTGCCTGAATCATTGTATCTTCAGCAACGTTCTTACTGGACAGCACCCAAACATCCTTGCTGCCTTCAAATAAATCATGTGATGGCCTACCGCCGTTGGCAACGTTATCCAGAACACAAAGCCCACCGTTCATTATCTGGTAGTCGCCCTTGTTGTCGATCAGGTAACTGCGCAGCGTGATTTGACGCCGCAAATGCTCTTCGTCAAGCAGGCAAGGAGCGTTGGAACGATCTAATCTTTCCTGCGCAACATAAGCCTCAGGCTCGGAATTGATTTTTGCAAAAAGAGCTTGTTGTTCATCAGCACTTAGAACTGCTGGGTCTGTGAGTGAACCGACTGTGTTGACGTTGCGATACAGCAATTCCATTTGCCTGCTCTGGGTTTGGGCTCGATGTTCGTCATCACCAAGCCAGTAGGTAGGAGTACTGAGCAATTTTACGTCTTCGCCCAAAAAATATCTGCACAAGGGTTGTAAATAAGCGTTAAGCGCCGGATTTTCGATAACCCCAACGCCCAGCGGGTTTATAACCTTCACATTATTGGCCATGATGGCATGCAGCAGGCCAGGTACACCGACAGATTGGCTGTTTGTGACCGCCAAGGGATCCGAATCGTGATCACGAACAAACCTCAAGATGACATCAACACGTTGCAAGCCAGCGACGGTTTTCAGATAGACACGCTCATCTCTGACGGTCAAATCGCTCATTTCTACAAGCGTATAACCCAGATATTTAGCCAGATAGGCATATTCAAAATAGTAAGGGTGAGTACTGCCATAGGCCAGGATGACACAACGCTCATCGCTAGCCTCACTGAGTGCCAAATGATTTTGCAGAGATCTGAAATACGAGACCAGCCTGGTTACAGAGCTCTGTCGAAAAAGCTTGGGCAGAACACGCGACAATACAATTCGATTCTCCAGCGCATAACCTAGCCCACCCGGTACCTGGCAGATATCATCAACGACATGCCAGTCGCCGGACGGCGAACGCGAAACATCAATCCCGAAAAAAGGCAATTCATCGGTTCCGGGCAATTGTTCGGCGACACGCAGAAACCCTTGATGCGAGAACACAACAGCAGGTGGAAGAATCCCTTCTCGGATTACCCGTTGTTCTCCGTATAAATCACGCAGTAGCAATTTTTTGAGATGTGCGCGCTGCACCAATCCCGCACTCAGAGTAGACCAGTCGTTCTCCTCAATCACAAATGGAAGTAGATCGAGCTTCCAAGGTCTATCGTCAATCCGCTCATTGGACACCGCATTGTAGGCAATACCGTTCGTGCGCAGGAGTTTGCTGATCTCACTTTGACGGCGAGCGATTTGCGCGTTATCGAATTGAGCGCAAAAGTCCAATACTTGCTGCCAACCTGCTCTGACGTTACCGTCTCGATCACGGGTTTCGTCATAAGTTACAACTGTTGATTCACCACCCATATTTGCCGACGTTGATTGAGTCATTGACTATTTTTATCTTGGGTTGAAACTTTAACTTGCATTATAAATATAGACGCTAGTGTCTCGTTAACTCGGTAATACAATCAATCCCGATCAAATCACTCGATTACGATGGATAATTTGAAAAACCCTTGACTACGGTGACTTCAAGGGCCTAGGCATTATATTACGAACCTCTGGCAAATACTAAGTCGGGCGTCATGATATGAGCTTGAGGCACGGGTAAATCCGCAAAAAGATGTAACAATCGATCTAGCCCAACACGCGCCGTTGGCCACTCTTGGCGATGCCTACTGAATTAGGCCAGACTACGCATAGAGCTTTTGTACACTTGCGAAAATGTAGCCTCCGCTCGACAAACCTCGGCTACCCCTTCAAAATAATCAACGGTGGTTGCCAACACGAGTACGTATTACCTACCCGTTACGTTATTTGTCGCAGTCATATATCCAACAAGCCCAGATTACATTGAAAATCACGGAATGAATATTCTTATCCTGATGGTTGATCAGTTGAATGGCACATTTTTTCCAGATGGCCCAGCTGATTGGCTGCATGCACCAAACCTGAAAAAACTGGCCGAAAAATCGGCTCGATTTGCCAATTGCTATACGGCATCACCGCTCTGCGCACCCGGACGCGCCAGCTTCATGTCAGGTCAACTTCCATCGATTACAGGAGTCTATGACAACGCCGCGGAGTTCCCGTCGGACCTGCCCACTTATGCGCATCATTTGCGCCGCGCCGGTTATTACACTTGTATGTCAGGCAAGATGCACTTTGTCGGCCCCGATCAATTGCACGGCCTTGAAGATCGATTAACCACAGATATCTACCCCGCCGATTTTGGCTGGACCCCCGACTATAGAAAACCCGGCGAAAGAATTGACTGGTGGTATCACAATATGGGTTCAGTCACGGGCGCTGGTGTGGCCGAGATTTCCAATCAGATGGAATACGATGACGAAGTAGCCTTTAAAGCCTGCGCCAAACTCTATGATCTGGCACGCGGACATGAGGATCGGCCATGGTGCATGACCGTAAGCTTCACACATCCTCATGATCCCTATGTGGCACGCAAGAAATACTGGGACCTGTACGAAAATTGCGAACACCTGTTGCCTGAAATCTCCGCCATGGACTACAAAAACCATGACGCGCATTCAAAACGGATCTTCGATGCCAACGACTGGCGCAACTTTGACATAACAGCAGATAATATCCGCAGATCACGCCGCGCCTATTTCGCGAATATCTCCTATATCGACGATAAGGTCGGGGAGATTCTGGACGTACTTGAACGAACCCGACAGGAAGCGGCAATTCTGTTCGTATCCGATCACGGCGATATGCTGGGCGAACGTGGCTTATGGTTCAAGATGAGTATGTTTGAAGGCTCCTCGCGCGTGCCACTGATGATCAGCGCACCAAACATCAAGCCGGGCTTGGTCGAAGCACCGACATCAACGATTGACGTATGCCCGACACTGGCTGATCTGGCTGGCGTCAGCCTGGATGAAATCGCACCATGGACCGAAGGCGAAAGCCTGATCGGCGTTGCCAACAATGAAAAGACACGCGGCCCTGTCGCCATCGAATATGCTGCAGAAGCCTCTTATGCGCCAGTCGTGGCACTGCGTGATGGTGATTACAAATATGTTCGCTGCGTACTAGACCCGGACATGCTGTTCAACCTGGCCGATGATCCACACGAGCTGCACAATCTTGTCGATGACCCGGCACACAGCAAAGCGTTGAACGCGCTGCAGACAATGGCTGATACCCGCTGGGACCTCGAACGTTTTGACGAAGAAGTCAGGCGCTCTCAGGCACGGCGCTGGGTTGTCTACGAGGCATTACGCAACGGCGAATACTACCCATGGGATTTTCAACCACTACAAAAAGCATCCGAGCGGTTCATGCGCAATCATATGGACCTGAACGACGTCGAAGAAAATCAACGTTTCCCGCGCAATGAATAGAGACTCGACAGAATAGATACCACCTCGCCTATCGACAGAAGATGCCAATGAATCGAAACAGGCAAGCGAGTATCAGAAATCAAAACTCTCTGTAAATATGTTGCTAGGCGCGACACCCAGGGCGACCAAATACTCAGTCATGTCTTGCATGAACCCTGCTGGCCCACAAATATACGCGTGCTGTTGTGGCGCATCAGCAAGTAGTGTGTCCAACTTGTCCTTGGACAGACGTCCTTCCTCGCTGGTAATCACATTGGTGTAAGTGAAGTTTGGATAGCTCTCAGCTCTGCGAGTAATCTCGCTTTGAAACAATAGACCCGATGTATGTCGCTCGACATGAATCATCGTGATATTCGTTTGATCCTGAAGTACGAATGCACCTAAGCCACGCACTATTGCCATGTTTGGGGTGATGCCAATGCCTGCACTCAACAGCAGCAGATTTTCCGGCACTGAAGCCGAAGAGTTTTCGGAATCGAGGCGTACTGCGGTCAAATCACCTTGTACGCCATTCAAGTTAACTTCCATGCCGAGTTCGGCATGATCGTGAAGCCAGTTAGTTACCAATCCATTAGCCACTCGCTTGACCGTAATATCGAGCGTATTGTCACCCTTGATGCTATTGGGTGTTTCTGACAGAGTCCAGGTGCGTATTTCTGATTTGGAACCACCTGGGATATCCTTGAAATCGAAGCTTGCGTACTGCCCTGGTAGATACTGAATTTGACGATCAGCAAGAAAACGAAAGGTTTTGACGTTTTCTGTTTCTTCCACGATTTTTGCCAAGGTAACAACGCTTGGAAAATCATTAACACCGTGTTCATCTGTACGCTGCGTGCCAGCGACAACAGGGTTGTAAGGTGAGTAGTCCAATCGTTGCCATCGATGAGTCGTTGCTTGATCAACGCGAACTACAGCTTCTATCTGAAACCTGATAACTCGAGTTGCGCCTTCATAGCTGCCATCGTGCTGCCAGTCTACTTCAGCACGGCCTGTCATCTGTATAAGACTTCCCGTATCAAAATCAATCAGTGTTACACCCGCCCTGTCGTTCACTTCAAGATTTCCCGAGGTAAAAAACATGCCGTTTCCTCGATACTCCGGCCACTCGATAGTCGTTGGCGAAGTTACTCTGATAAATCCTGGCTTACCCCCTCGGTGGTTTGTATCAGCCCCGACACCAGGTGCATAGCTACCAATCCACAATGTATCCATGGCATGAACGAACTCCTGATCGGATTCCGACAAGCTGTTTCTTTCCTCGCGAATGGCTAAGGTGTTGATTGGAGCCGCGCCTTGACTGTCGGGAACAATTTTCCGCTGGTTGATATATTTGGGGCAGTTTGGCGAGTACTCCTTGACGCCGAACACAAGATTGGTGTCTGAACGATTGTTCGATGACTTTGCCACTCCATTAATCCGCAGCCTTCTACGCTGGTACAAATCGATGGCCAAAAGTGACAGTGGCGTGTCAGCGGGACAATCGTTTAAAACGTCACCAACAGGAATACAGTCACTTGAAACAATAATTTCATTTTCCGAGACAGCGTCGAGATCTCCGTCTTTGCCAAACAATGGAGTAACCCAGATGTTTCCACTAACAATATCAACACTCGTTAATACTGAAAATGTCCGGGCAGCCAGAAATTCATCATGATTGGACGAAAAACTCAGAGAGTTCGTCATGACTGCGGCAAGCTCCGCAGCAGCACCTCGCGTGCCCGCCTTATTCTGCGCCGCAATCTCGCCTGCATGGTAAGGAGTTGAAGGTGTCATCGTCGACTGCCAGTTCAGATAAGGTGATTTTACACAGACAGTAGAACATTTCCGCGGTTCATCTATCCCCGGCAACGGGAGGCCATACGCAAGAGCAGACTATTTAGGGAATCTGGAGTGCAAGTCGTTGCGGAACAATGTTTGCCGCAAGGGAAAGTGCGTGAAGTGCG
>CAYULV010000215.1:0-6901 GCA_964445655.1 uncultured Granulosicoccaceae bacterium
CCCCTCTACAAGCCCGGCCATGGCATCACTGACGCTGGACGAAAAATATGCCCGGTGGAGGAAAGTCCTGGATCAATATTGCGGTAGCTGAGCAGCCGCTCAAGCCGCAAACAACTCGACCAACTGACTCGTCATGACGTCGGCCAGTTGCGAAACATCATGGATGGTTGTCGCGCGTGAGTAATACTGACGAACGTCATGGCCAATACCAATCGCGACCAGCTCAACCTCTTGCTGGCGCTCAAGTTGTTCGATGACAAAACGCAAATGCTTCTCAAGAAACCGCCCCGGGTTGGTCGATAAGGTCGAGTCATCGATGGGCGCACCGTCCGAGATCATCATCAGGATCTTGCGCTGCTCCGGACGCTGTACAAGCCTTGAGTGTGCCCATAGCAAAGCCTCGCCATCGATATTCTCTTTCAACAAACCCTTGCGCATCATCAATCCGAGATTCCGTCGTGATTGACGCCAGGGGGAATCCGCCGACTTGTATATGATATGGCGCAGATCATTGAGCCGCCCGGGATTGGCTGGATAACCGGCTTTGACCCACTTTTCCCGCGCTTGCCCACCTTTCCAGGCACCGGTGGTAAAGCCCAACACTTCAACACGCACACCACATCGTTCAAGTGTCGATGAGAGTATATCGGCGCACACGGCAGCCACTCGAATCGACCGCCCATGCATCGAGCCTGAGTTGTCCAGTAGCAGTGTAATGACCGTATCGCGAAAATCCGTATCCCGCTCCTGTTTGAACGTCAGGGGGCTCATGGGATCGGTCAGCACACGTGTCAGGCGTGCGCTATCGAGCAAACCCTCATCAAGGTCAAAATCCCAGGAGCGTTGTTGTTGCGCCATCAACACCCGTTGCAAACGATTGGCAAAGCGACCAATGGACCGCTGCAAGTCTCCTACATGTGAATCCAGTGTCTGACGAAGCCGATCTAGTTCCTCTGCATCACAAAGGTCCAGCGGACGAATGACCTCATCAAACTCTCGGGTAAAAACATGGTAATCGCTTAATTGCTTTCGCAGCCCTTCGCCGACCGTTGCCCGCCACTCACTGCCCGGCTGCTCGGAGCTCCGTTCAGGAATATCTTCTTCCGGTTCAATCGCATCGCTGCCGTCCTCGGATTCGCCTTGATCTTCCGTCGTCTCGGCCTCACCGTCATCTTGCATCGACGTGCTATCGGTATCGCCGAACTGATCATCATCTTCCGATGAACTTGCTTCCTCAGGTGTTTCAGTGTCGTCGCTGAATTCGTCCGGTGCATCATTCTCATCGCCTGAATCCAGTTCAAGCGAGTGAAGAAGATGTTTCAAGGCCTTGGCGAAACCTTGCTGATCATGCACATCAAAATCATCGGGCTTGAATTTTTCGGACACATCCGTATCCAACCATTCTCGCCACTCACTCAACACTTGACCTGCTGCCGGGGGCAAGCTGCGTCCGGTCAATTGTTCGCGAAGATATAGTGACAGCGCGTGATCTATTCCCATCAGTGGCTGCTTGACTTTGCCATCGGTAAGCGATTGCACAACCGGACTCTGCATTGCATCAAGCAAGCTCTGGTAACGAGCGTCAAGAGCTGCATCCAGATTGCGTCCAATGCCCGCAAAATGCTCGCTACCCAAAACCTCAACCCGCACCTGTTCCGCCATGGCGTGCAAACGTTGCGAGGTGTCGGTCGCCGGTTGGAATCGCGCATGGGTGCGCGCGTCGTGATACTGCTTGTGCAGGGCTATCGCATCACTGCGTCCACGCGTTTGCATGCGCTCAAGCACACTCGCATCATTCTGGATCGCCGGCAATACGGTCCCTTCAGCCTGCTCAACGTTCTCGTCAAAGCTGATTTCGATGGAAGCGTCTCTCGCTATCGCGCGGGCGCAGGCACCCGTCGACTGCTTGAAACCGGCAAGCCTGGATTCAGGTGCACCAAGCACGGCGTCGTCAACAGACCTGCCCTTAGCATCCGACCCACCAAGGGGCTGTACCTCTCCAATGCGATGTTCTGCCATAGCTGCATCCTACACCGTAGGCGAATGAGTCAGGCAACTTAGGGATGATCGCCGAGCTCTTCGCCAAACACCCGTTGATACAATTCACCGATCAAGGCGCGCTCAGCCGGGTCACATTTATTCAGAAAGACGAGCTCAAAAGAAAGTGCCGTGTCCTTGAAGAAAGTCAGGTTTTGTGTCCAGGTAATTACCGTACGCGGACTCATGACAGTCGCCAGATCCCCGTTCTTGAACGCATTGCGCGTCAAGGTGGCCAGAGACACCATCTGCGTAACCAGCTTGCGCCCATCATCATTTTGCAAATGCGGGGCCTTGGCCAGAACCACCTCAACCTCGCGCTCTTGCGGCATGTAATTCAATACGGTGGTCACAGACCAACGGTCCATTTGCGCTTGATTGATCTGCTGAGTGCCATGATAAAGACCCGTGGTATCACCCAAGCCGACGGTATTGGCTGTGGCAAAAAATCGAAACGCGGGATGCGGTTTCAATACCCGGCTTTGATCAAGCAAGGTCAACTGACCGGTTGACTCCAGCACCCGCTGGATCACGAACATCACATCCGGGCGCCCCGCATCGTATTCATCAAACACAAGAGCAACATTTCTTTGATACGCCCAAGGCAGAATCCCGTCCTGAAACTCAGTGACCTGCTTACCATCCTGAAGCACAATCGCGTCCTTGCCGATCAGATCTATCCGGCTGACATGACTATCGAGATTGATTCTCAAGCAGGGCCAATTCAATCTTGCTGCGACCTGCTCAATGTGGGTCGATTTACCGGTTCCATGAAATCCTGAAATCAGTACCCGCCAGTCTTTGGCAAACCCTGACAAGATAGCCATCGTGGTTGAATAATCAAAGATGTAGTCAGCATCCAGCGGTGGCACCCGTTCAGTGTGCTCGCGGTAGGCCGGCACCATGATGTCTGTATCGAGCCCAAAGACATCACGCACCGACACTTCAGAATCTGGCAGCGCAGCATTTATTGAGGCATCACTTTGAGTCTTGTCGAGCATAGGTCCGGATTCAATCTAAGTTTATGAATGAAAATGCTGGTGTTAGCAAAATGGTAGTGTAAGCCATGGCAACGGCTGAGGAAATCATCGCAGAAGAATGGCGCGAGCGAGCGACTGAACTCGCCGACTGGGCCATGCATAACCTCGTCAACCGTAAGGATGTCTGGGGGCAGTATGCCGTATTGACTCCAACAGAACAAAAAAACAGCGAGCGTAGCTACAAAGCAATGACGCTCCCTGCGACCGACAAACGCGACGGTGTCGACCGCGTCACGCTCGACAAACTCACACGCCACTTCGCTAGTCGTCATTTACGTAAACCACAACTGATCGGACTTCACGCAAAATCAAAAGCTGCAACCAGCCGCTGGTTCGGTATCGACATTGATAACCATGCTGATGACGCGACCAGCGGCGATGAACTCGCACGACGAAACCTCAATGCCGCCGTCAACTGGCATCGAAAACTGCAATCCCAAGGCTACGACCCCTTGCTCTTGGACTCAAACAACGCTGGCGGCTACCACCTCTGGGTGCTATTCAAGGAGCCGGCGCCGACGGCAGACGTCTTCGCCTTCGCTATGGCCACCGTCGCCGACTGGGAAGAGCAACAACTCGACAAGCTCCCGGAAACCTTTCCGAAACGGGTCAAGGAAGAAAGCCTCGGTTCCTGGTTTCGACTGCCTGGCTTGCACCACACTCGCCACCATCATGCCGCCGTCTGGGTAGGCGACGACGAATTGGATGAACCCTGGTTGCGCGGACACGCTGCGATCGACCTGATTCTGCAAAACCACCCTGGCCCACCGCCGCCCGTCGCCCAACAAGCCGATGGCAAGACAAAATCCACATCGCGCGCCACGCGCAAACCTGACGCGACATCAGCCGACCCGAAACCCGTTCCGAACAAACGCACATTCAAACGAACATCCCGTGCAAAAGTGTGTGTGGATCTCGACGGCGTGCTCGCGCACAAATCCTCGGACGACAGTATCGGCCCGCCGATCGACGGAGCCATAGAATTTACCCGAGCGCTACACGAGCGCGCTGACATACTGATCTTTACCGCAAGATTCGCCACCAAGAGCAACAAAGCCAGGAGTACCTCGGTACGCAACAGCCTGCACAAGCGAATTGAACAATGGCTCGATCATCATGGATTCGCCTGGGATGAAATCTGCAGCGACGCCGCAAAGCCCATCGCGTCGGCGTATATTGATGACCGGGCTGTTCCTTGCCGCCCGATCGATAACGGTCTCGAGGCGTTTGACGCAGCACTGAAAAAGACTCAGGATCTACTCTAACTTTCCGGATGACCGCATGCCCCGAAAACTCGAATTCACGCTCAGTGGTGGAAATGATGCAGAAGGCACAAGCTTCACCGCCGAACTCAACAAGATAAATCGAAGCCATCTCTATGGGTCCGTTCGAGTGCTGACCAATGATGCCAATGACAGACGCTGTGTCACGGCCACACTGGCCAGCGATGGCAAGACATTGATCCCCAAAGGCGGAACCGCTCTGGGCTATGTCAACCCGGACGGCGAATGGATCAGCCGAGACGAGCTCAAGCCAGTCGATCTCGAAGGCAACGCAGTCCCAGAGGTTCCATCAAGTTTCGACAGTCCCATCGCATTGACGGAAACGTCCAATAGCCAGGAGTTACTGGAGCACAACATCAGACTCACCTACCGCCTGGACAACGAAGCCGGCCTGCCGGCCGAGCTGAGCAAGGAACTCGCAAAAGGCACCATCTATAAATTTGGTTTCAGCTATCGCGGCGGCGTCGGCTACGACCCGGCTTTCATACTGGCCGACGAAGACAACAATGTCTGGATGATGATCACCACCCCCAACGACATTGACTTCGTCACCCTCGAACAAGCAGCATTGTGCGCGCGTAAGGCCAACGTCGATGAAGTCGAAGGTGAAGACACAGACGATGCCTTAGATTTCGGGATGATGTAAACCATGCCAAACATCAACCTCAGTGATGAACGTAACCGCGATGCGGTCGTCAAGGCGGAAAGCATCCGAATCGATGAACCGGTGCGTTACCTCGGCCCTAAAGGAGGAAACACATCGACGAGACGCGTGCTGAAATCCACGGTGGACCACGACCTCGACTCACTACAAGCCGCCTACCCGACACCCGAGGAAATAGCGGACGCACTGATCAACGAAGACCCTGAAGTCGATGTCGAACGCTTCGGTCAATTTCTCTGGAATACCAGTAAGGTCTACATCAACATCGACGACGAACTCGTATTCCGCATTCAGCAAATGGAAGAAGTACGCGGACCTGCAGGCAAGGTCAAGAAAACACGCCCACGCGAACCTGATGAACCCAACGTCGATGCAGAGATTCCGTTGACATGGACCGGCAAAATGATTCCAGTAGACAAAGCAATAAGACGCTTCGTGTTCTCACAAAAACTGCAAATCGTGCACATCAACGGTTTGACCTACGACTTTCTCTACAAGATGGCCAAGACCCTGAGCGACGCCAATAGCCTGATGCTACTGGGCGCTGGTAAATCAGGGAAAAAACCGCTCGTTTTTCGACGCGGCAGCGTACCGTATCGTGGTTTTCTGGAAGGTCGTATCAAAGACGATGCGTATATTCTGTTACTGCACCTGAGCAATATGGAACTCAAAGCCAAGCCGTGAGTTGCGTTCAATCAGGCTTTACTCACGCTTGAATCTCGGCATCAAGCGGAATCTGAAAACCTGTCAATAAATGATTGGTTCGCGCCGCCAGTGAGATGACTTGCATCAACTCGGCATGCTCAGCATCCGTCATCCCTTTTGCCTTGGCGGCAGCCGTATGCGAGTGCACGCAATATCCACAGGCATTGGCGGTTGATACCGCGACATAAATCATTTCTTTGGTCTTCGCATCAATCAGAGTATCAGCGCCCATCAGCGATTTGACGTCCTGCCAGGTGCGTTCAAGCAACGCGGGATCAAACGCCAGATAACGCCAGATGTTCCCGACAAACTCAGTATTACGAGACTGACGAATATCGTCAAAAACCGCCTTGACTCGCGGATCACTCTCAGGATTTTCCGGTGCTTTGATTGTCGCCATGAACTTCAAACCTCGTGCAGTTGAACAAGTCCATGCATTGTCCCGCCCAATGCACCCGATGTCGAGCAGTGGCCATGCGATAATCCCGCATGAATCCGAGCCAGGAGAAGTTGACATGAGTTTGCTCACCTCTGCATTGGAGGCAAAACTGGGCGACTATGCGAGCGGCAAGGCTGACGCTCATCTCGCCGATCCTGACATTTTGCAAACGGTTCGTCTACGCCGGCGCCAACTGTCTCGCATGACCACCGCATTCGATCTGCCACTGGCCAAGGCGCGACTACCCGAGGCCGACTATCACATCAGTCGCAAAATCGACGGCGAGTACACATGCCTGGTCTACCGCGATGGAGAAGTCATCACTATCAATCCCGGTGGCACGCTTCGCTCGGGCGCGCCCTTCCATCAGGAAGCCGCTGACATACTCAAGTCGCACGGCGTCAAGTCCGCGCTATTGGGCGGCGAACTGCACGTGCGCCGAACTGACGGTGAGAAATCCCGCATCCATGATGTAATCGCGGCAGCCCGCGCACCAAAAAACCAAGAAGCCGTGGATAGCCTTTGTTTCGCCATCTTCAATATCTACGACCTTGACGGTCAGGATTTATCCATGCACTACGGCCAGGCAATGGAGAAAGCCGCCGAACTCTTTGCCGACGGTGACAGAGTATTCGCCGTTGAAACTCACACCGGCAGCAAACAAGACGCGCTGAAGCACTTCGATACCTGGGTAACAGACGGCCTCGACGAAGGCATTGTCTTACGCAGCGAC
>CAYULV010000216.1:0-5241 GCA_964445655.1 uncultured Granulosicoccaceae bacterium
ACCCACTCCATTACCCGTGCCTGCAAGCGCGCAGCCCAATCCGGCAAGCCGATAATTTTTGAGTCGATGCCGGCGACATCGCAAGTGTATTGAACCAGTTCGCGCAAGGTGTATTCTTCTGGACCAACCAGTTCTATCGTCTCGCCGGTTGTGGATGAGTCATTGATGGCGCTGATCATGGCGTCGCAGACATCGCCGACATGAACGGGTGCCATACGAGCGTCTGGAACGGCCAAGGGGAATACTGGCATCGCCCTGAGCAAGCCGGCAAAACGGTTGAAGAAGGCATCACCTTTGCCGAATATGATTGACGGTCGAAAGATGGTCCAATTGATTCCTTTGCTTGCCTTGATGTGGTTCTCGGCAGCGCCTTTGCTTTTCAGATATTCACTGCTTCCATTTTCAGCGTCCGCATGCAGCGCGCTGACATGCAGGTAACGATTGACCCCGGCAGTGCTGCAGGCGTCGAGCACTTTGGAAGTCAGATCGGCATGGGCTGACTGAAAACTGTTCTTTTCCGCACTGCCTGATTCGTTCAGGATGCCGATCAGATTGATGACGACATCAGACCCCCGCAAGGCTTCTGACAAGGCCACAGCATCATGCACATTGGTTTCGACGGCTGTGACATTTGGCATGACCCGGACTGTGCGAACGCGTTGCGCCCGTCGCGTCAGAATGACAACTTCATCAAATTGTTGTGACAGGCGAGCGGTCAGCTCAGATCCGACAAAACCAGAACCGCCCAAAAGCGTGACGCGAGCAGATGACATGAAGGTTCGAACTCCTCAGATTGGGTGTAGATCAGACACGGTGAAGCTAAGTGGCTATTTTGCACCAATTTTGTGTCCAAGGCGGCAGGAATCAGGCCACAACTGATGTTCCAGCCATTTCTCGGCGGTCTGCATCGGTTTAGCGGCAGTAAAAATGGTGGAGTTGAGCTGGAATTGAGCAAGTGTCGAGTAACAAGTCGAGTAACAAGCTGTATTTGTCGATTGTTGCATCACCCATCAGGCCGACGAGCCCGCAGTGGGCCGAAATGCACATTGGAATGCAGCTGCTAAAGTAGGTATGAAACGCGAACGGACCAAAGCAATCTGTGAACGACAAACAACCCCGTGACCTGGTCATTCAGAGGTAGCGTGTGCAGTTAATACAACAGGGGGATTACATTGCTATCAAGTTCCGCGCGATGGCGAATCCCTGTGAAGTCTTGATTGAGACAGATTCGCGCAAGCAAGCGCGCAAGCTTGGAAAAATTGCGCGAGATGAAGCCCAGCGGATCGAGAGAAAATTCAGCCGCTATATTGAAAACAACCCTGTCTACAAGATCAACCACAGCGATGGAAAGCCTGTTGAGGTGGATCTTGAAACTGCCCGTTTGCTCGACTTTGCTGATCAGTGTTACCAGTTATCGGATGAACTGTTTGATATTACATCCGGAGCACTTAGACAAGTCTGGCTGTTTGATGGGTCAGACAATATTCCGCTAGCGAGTGATGTTGAAGCTGTTTTGCCCTATATCGGATGGCGCAAGATCAGCTGGCAAGCGCCGCATCTTGTATTACCCCAAGGCATGCAACTGGATTTTGGTGGAATAGGTAAGGAGTACGCCGTTGATCGAGTTGTTGGTCTGTTACGCGAGGCCAGTGATTTACCGTTTCTGGTGAATTTTGGTGGTGATCTGCATGCAAGCAAAGCGCCTTCTCTGCAATCGGCTTGGTCAGTTGGTATCGAGGCGATGCGAAAAACAGGAATGGCTGTCAAAACGATCGAACTGAAGAGAGGTGCATTGACCACCAGTGGCGATGCAAGGCGATTCCTTAAAAAAGACGGAATTCGTTACGGCCATGTGTTACATCCGAAAACAGGTTGGCCTGTGGCTGACGCACCTGCCTCAGTTACCGTTGCAGGTAACAGTTGCACGGAGTCCGGAATTCTGTCGACTCTAGCGCTATTGCATGGCGCCAATGCGGAAAGTTACCTAGAATCAAATGAAGTCGTCTATTGGTGCCAACGTTAGTTAATAAATTCTGAAAACCTAAGTAAACCGT
Source organism: uncultured Granulosicoccaceae bacterium (assembly GCA_964445655.1). Classification (GTDB taxonomy): domain Bacteria; phylum Pseudomonadota; class Gammaproteobacteria; order Granulosicoccales; family Granulosicoccaceae; genus Granulosicoccus. The sequence continues at coordinate 2,055 of CAYULV010000216.1, forward strand.
GCAGCCTCTCTGCCGCTATATGCCTTGGTCACAGAGTATTCGGTCATAACTATCGTTTTTGATCACTTCACCCTTAACTGTTACTGATAAGCCCATGCACTCACGTTTGAAATTCATCCCAAGCAGGATGTTGTTAGCAGCTGTTTTATTGGTAACGACGACCACTTCGGTGACGCTGGTATCCACACCCGAAGCGGTTGCAGCAAGCTCGTCTAAATATCCAGCCCCCGATTTTTCATTACCAAGCTTGTCTGGAAACAAAGCGCTTGACGATTACCGAGGTCAATATCTTTATGTTGACTTCTGGGCATCGTGGTGTGGCCCCTGTCGTCAGTCGTTTCCGTGGATGAACGATATGTTGGACAAGTACGAAGCGCAAGGTTTGAAAATAGTTGCGATCAATCTTGATGAGAAGCGTAGTGACGCCATGCGGTTTCTTGACGAAGTACCTACCGATGTCGATATTGTGTTTGATGCAAATGGCTCGACGGCTGAGAGTTTCAAGGTTCGGGGAATGCCGAGCTCATATCTGATCAACCCTGAGGGTCAGATTATTTTTAGCCATATTGGTTTTCGTAAACGCGAATCAAGCAAGTTAGAGGCAGAGATAGTCAGGCTTATGGGATCTTCATGATGAACGGTAGAGACTACGATTACCGTCATGGCCTATTTCGTGTGCGAAGTTTAAAACCTGTCCTGGTCGCCACTAGCTTGATGCTTTTGAGCGGGTGCGGGATTACGAGCGATATTTTCAGTATCAGTGATGTAAAGCCGTGGGAACGTGGCACGCTGGCCCGAGAAGATATGCAACTGGTTACCGATAGCATCGAAAGCTCGGTAGATGATCACATTTACTTTTCCAAGGAGGCCTCTACCGGAGGCGGCGGATTGCAGGGTGGTGGATGTGGGTGTAACTGATGAGCCAACTGACAAGCAAACTGGCTCTTGCAACATTGGGTTTGCTAGCGAGCAATGCCCAGTCCCAGTCATATGATCACGAATGGCAAGTCGATACGAGTTATCTTTCTTATGTCGAATCAGACGATAGAGTTTCTGTGCAAGAAACGATTGCCCAGCTTGTACGCACTCAGGAAGAGTCTGAGCTAGTAGTCACTCTGACCCACGACACCTTGTCAGGTGCATCACCCACCGGCCAGATTCTAGGTAGTAACCCAGGCTCCACGACGACGCTTACCGGCGTATCCAATTTCGATGAAACACGGAATCAGGCCGGATTTAGCCTGACAAAACAAACCAGCAGAAATATATCCCTCAATTTTGGCGGTGTTGTCTCCAATGAATCTGACTACGAGTCGGCAGGTGGAAGTTTCAGCATAACCCGGGAGCGTGATGACAAGCTTGGCAGTATCACCCTGGGCTTTTCAACGGCATTCGATTTGATTTTTCAAAGTGGAACTGAAACAACTCCAGCGCCGTTAGGTGATTTAACGGTGTTCAATCCTTTTAATAAAGGCGAACGCAGCACCGTTGATTTGTTGGCAGGTGGCAGTCGTGTGTTGAATAAAAATACGATTGCACAAGTGAATTTCAGTGTCAGCATTTCAGACGGTTATCATTCCGACCCGTATAAGATTATCAGTGCTGCTGATGACAACGATGTGATTTCTGCCAATTTTCACGACAGCCGCCCGGACAGTAGATTCAGAGCCAGACTGTTCGGCAAGGTCGTGCATCAACTGGAAGACACGCCACACTCTCTACATATGAGTTATCGTTTGTACAGCGACGACTGGGGAATCAACTCGCACACGGCGGATTTCCGTTACCACAGAAAACTTAGCGAGCGCCAATTTCTGGAACCCCATGTGCGTCTGTACCGGCAGTCAGCGGCGGATTTCTATTTTCGACAACTTGATGTCGATGAGGCTTTGAACCCTATATTGCCTGACGATGGTATTGCCAGTTCTGATCATCGACTCGATGGAATAACCAGCGCAACCATTGGTATGAAGTACGGGATTGCGCTGACCCGTAACGCGGACTTGCGTGTGAGAGCCGAATATCTTGCACAGCGATTCGATACTGATGATTTTGATGAGAGTAATGCGGTAATATTCCAGACCAGTTTCAAATACAAATTTTAAGCGAGAACATCACGTATGAGCCGAGCGGCGATAGTTGATCTTGAGGTCAGTGCCGTGCTCATACCCATCAAGCCGCCGCACCGTGTGGCGGGTGGGCTGTTGGAATTCAGTCCACTGTTGCTGATCGATCTGCACTTTGATGATGGTGTCTGCGGCCATGCCATTGTTTTCACCTATACCCCCGCTGCACAGAAACCGCTAGGTGACTTCCTTTTAAACCTCAAACCTGTATTGCTGGGTGAGGCCAGTGAGCCAGCGGTACTGAATACAAGCCTGCGTCATCGTTTTCGGTTACTCGGAACACAAGGCTTTGTCGGAATGGCCCTCGCCGGTATCGATATGGCCGCTTGGGATGCACAAGCAAAACGACAGGAGCAATCTATCTCGCAATTAACTTTGCGGGCAGACACGTCACCTGTTGACGTCAAGGCGTACGGTGGAACGGGATACGATGGCGAACGCGATACCGCGAAGCAAGCTGAGGCCTGGGCGAAGCAAGGGCTTAAAGGTATAAAGGCGAAAATCGGCTATCCAACGGTTGAGGAAGATATCAAGGTCGTCCGAGCCATGCGACATGCAGTCGGCCCTGATGTAGCGCTTATGGTGGATTACAACCAGAGCCTGAGCGCTGAAACGGCTGTCGAGCGATTACGTCAGATAGATGAAGAAGGGCTTACATGGATAGAAGAGCCAGTACTTGCACATGACTTCGCGACAAGCGCCGCTGTTGCTGCCGAACTCACAACCCCCGTTCAAAGCGGCGAGAACTGGTGGGGCGAACTGGATATGCAGCAAGCGTTGTCCACCCGTGCCTCAGATCTGGTGATGCCAGATGTGATGAAAATTGGTGGCGTTACCGGATGGCTCGCCAGTGTCAAACATGCTGAAGCGGCAAACATTCCTGTGTCGAGCCATTTGTGGCCAGAGCTATCAGCACAGCTCCTAAGAGTAGGCAAAACCTCGCATTGGCTGGAGTATGTGGACTGGTGGAATCCGATTCTAAAAACCCCTCTCGAGATAGAGGATGGTTATGCGAAGCATGATGAATCCTGTAAAGGTAGTGGGATTGAATGGAACCTTAA
>CAYULV010000216.1:5341-6825 GCA_964445655.1 uncultured Granulosicoccaceae bacterium
GTTGTTAGTACTTCTTTTTGGCGAAACTGAATATGTCCGAAAGCGGGCTTCTGACACCAAGTCCACCGCGCTTTATGACATGCGTATAGATTTGTGTAATACGAACATCCTGATGCCCCATCTGTTCTTGTACGGTACGAATATCAGCACCGTTTTCCAGAAGATGTGTGGCGAAGGAATGTCGAAACGTGTGACAACTTGCTGGTTTTTCAATACCCGCCGCACGTACAGCCTTTTTCATATGGCGCTGCATCGATTGCTCGTGTATGTGATGGCGACGAATTTCCCCTGAGCGCGGATCCGTCGAGCGGTCTTTACCGGCAAAGATAAATTGCCAACCGATTTCCTTGTCGGCGTTTTTGTATTTCCGCTGCAAGCTGTAGGGCAATTCGACTGAGCCGTATCCGTCACAGAGATCCTGTTTGTGAATGTGGCGAACCCATTCGATCCTGGCTTTTAAAAGACCGATCAATTCATCGGGTAAGGTCACCACTCGATCCTTGCCGCCTTTACCGCCTCGGATAAAGATAGCCCTGTGGTCAAAGTCCAAATCCTTGACCCGAATTCGTAACGATTCCATCAGGCGCAAACCCGAGCCGTACATCAAGCTTGCGATAAGGTCGTATGGAGCGGGCAGTACCTTCAGTATTTCCCCAACCTCTTTTCGAGTCAAAACGGTTGGCAGACGCTTGTTCTGTTTTGCCCGCACCATTTGAATGCTGTCTCCCAAAGGCTTGCGTAGTACATGCTTGTACAGAAACAGCAAGCTGGACAAAGCTTGATTTTGCGTGCTTGGTGCGACATTTCGTTCAACTGCCAAATGCGTCAGGAAGGCTGTGACTTCCTTGTCTCCCATTTCCATAGGGTGTTTGAGCTCATGGTGTTTGATGAATCGAATAATCCAATCTGTGTAGGCCTGTTCCGTACGGTAGCTGTAGTGACGACTGCGAATGGCACTTCTAACCTGATCCATCAGGCGGGGCTTGTCGCTCATTGCATAACGTCATGTTTTTATAGTGGCTCTAATATTACTTCTGGAAATCGTGAACTTGGATGTCGTTTGTTGTAATAACTGTATATCCATCCTGCCCAGGATGTTTGGTACTGCAATTCGGGATACAGGATGGCTTCGACATTGCGAAATGATTAAGAGGAAATATGCTGCAGCGGAGAATTATTAACAAACCCCGCGATTAGATTTCACTCTGACGTGTTTTATCACGTCATTTTTAGTTTAGAGTTGGTACGGAGAGAAGCCTGATGCATAGGTATACGGTGGTCGGTTGCGGTTCAAGGCCGACCTAATCGATCAAGAATTCAATTTTATCGTGTGTGCTATGTTGATTACTGTTGTCCAGTATTGACGTCTAATGAATGTTCTATTTACTGGGAATTCCTCACAGCATTGAAAAAGGACACGTTGAATTTACGATCTTAGTCAAAAAATGATAGTCAGAAGCGAGCCCTCAGGGCTTACAATATTG
>CAYULV010000217.1:0-6803 GCA_964445655.1 uncultured Granulosicoccaceae bacterium
TGATCCATTTTGATGCCCGGCATTCCCGATAGCCGCGGTAATAGACCAGCTGCACATCAAGCGCACCCAGACCGCGTGTCTTGACGAACATGTCACCTTGCAAAGCCATCGCCCGATCCCAGGTGGCCTGGCGACTCGCGGTTGCATCGAGTGAAAAGATCAAACGCCCTCGCCCATCAGGACTCGCAACCGGTGTAGTTTCCTTGACTGATTCCAGAAAAGCATCAATCTCGCTGGTAGCACTTACCGGCTTTGCTGACTTCGCCGATGCAGATAACGGTGATTGACCTTCACTGGCAGCACTCGGTGTAGCGCCAATGCGGTCGGTCTTGTCTTTCGTCGGTTTCTGCGAATCATTCACGTTACGTTTCCACTGATTTGCTCGACCAGTTTGTCGATTAATGGTCCGCCATCGTCAAGGTTCTCAAGCACATGCCCTTGCATTCCGAGCGCTTGAGCCGCTTCAATATTCTCTGGCATGTCATCAATAAACACACACGATTCCGGGCTCAAGGAGAACGTCTCGAACAAATAGCGATAAATACCTTCTTCTGGTTTTATATGGCCAGTATCGCAAGATACAACCACGCCGGTACATAAAGCAAAGCACTCATGGTGAGCCTTGAGGTAGTGCCATGAGTGTCTGTGCATATTGGACAATATATACAGGGGAACATTGGCGGCACTGGCGCGGCGCATGGCAGCTGTGGTGGTCACGATTTCGCTGAGTGAGCGCGGCAGGTTTTCGTAGACCTTGCGGACGGATTCAGGATCAAAACGGGAGCGCTGCTGCGCCCGAGCGATAGCCTCTTCCAGTTCCAGCGTACCTCGGTCGAGTGCCAGCCAGTCTGCATGGCCTGCGGTGTCCTGAATGATCTCGGATACTTTCTCCGGATCATCAAACACACTCGCACCGAGTTTTCCCGGATTCCATTCGCAAATGACATTACCGATGTCGAGGATGATGTTTTGCAGCATTGTCGATTTATCTCTAAATAGGACCTGAGAAGGGCCTGATACTACGCGATCCGGATTTTTCACATCTGCAAAGATGTGGTCCCCGTCACGGAGTCACGCCATTGGCGCGCTCGGCACTTGGCGAACTGGCCCAATAACTGTATTTTATACCAGTATATGAATTTACAGTTATCAGAACCAGATTCCCTTGCCTACGCCGAACTGCACTGCGTATCCAACTTCAGTTTCCTGCGTGGCGCGTCTCGCCCCGAAGAGCTGGTGGATACCGCAGTCCGGCTTGGTTATTCCGCATTGGCCATTACCGATGAGTGCTCCCTGGCCGGCGTAGTACGCGCCTATGGACGCATGAAGGAACTGGTCGCGGAGGCTGCACAGTGTTCCGAAGCTCGGCAAGATCATCAAGAAGAGCTCAGCGTCGCACCCGGCGCTACCCATGAACGTGTCATGACACTGGGCAATTTTCAGCTGATCATCGGCAGCGAGTTTGCGCTTGATGACGGTTTTCGTCTTGTGGCCTTGGTGCGTGATGCCGCTGCCTATTCACGGCTTTGCCAACTGATCAGCACTGCCAGACGCGCGGCTGAAAAGGGTAGCTATGAAGTCAGCACAGAAACTATCGAACGTGCCGGACTTGAAGGTTGCTGCTTGCTCTTGGTGCCGCCTTACCTGCCCGCTAATCGCAGCAAGCTTGAACACTGGTTCACCTGGTTCAAGACACTCGGCCCTTATACCTTCCTCGCACTCGAACTACACTACGACGCCTATGACCAGAAGCACAGTCACTGGATCATCGATGCTGCTGACAGACATGGACTGGCGGTCGTCGCTGCAGGCGATGTCCATATGCATGAACGCAAACGTCGCGCACTTCAGGATGTGCTGTGCTGTATTCGGCATAACTGCACGCTCGATGACGCCGGTCGCTTACTGTTTCCCAATGGCGAACGTTATCTGCGTGATATACGCGCACTCTGCTCTATCTATCCTGCACAGACCTTGCAAAACGCAGCCGACGTTGCCGCCTTATGTCGCTTTGATCTGAGTGAACTTGACTACCAATATCCTCAGGAAGTTGTACCTGCCGATCTGACATCCACCGAATACTTGCGACAGCTCACCTTTGATGGACTACGTTGGCGCTGGCCAGAAGGTGTCAGTGATGATGTGGTAACTCAGATCGAACACGAACTCACGCTGATCAAAGACCTGCATTACGAGTCGTACTTTCTGACCGTCTACGACATCGTCAGCTTTGCCCGCGGCGAAGGCATACTATGCCAGGGACGCGGCTCAGCAGCCAACTCGGCGGTCTGTTATTGCCTCGGCATCACCGAAGTGGATCCCTCATGTACCCGCTTGCTATTCGAACGCTTTATTTCGAAAGAACGCGATGAACCACCTGATATCGATGTCGACTTTGAACACGAACGCCGTGAAGAAGTCATTCAGTATATCTACGCAAAATATGGTCGTCATCGAGCGGCCATTGCGGCAACTGTCATTACCTATAGAAAACGCAGCGCAATACGGGATCTTGGCAAGGTCATTGGTTTGAGCGAAGACCAGATAGCCGCCTTGTCAAAATCACTGGCCTGGTGGGATGGCAGCAATATGGTCAATGAGCATCTGGAATCCATGGGCTTTGATCCATCAAGCCAGATGATCAAACGCTTTACCTGGCTGTTGCAGCAACTCCTGGGGTTTCCACGTCATCTGTCACAGCATGTCGGCGGCTTTGTCATCTCGAACAAGGATTTGTCGACACTGGTCCCTGTCGAGAATGCAGCGATGCCTGATCGCACGATCATTCAATGGGACAAGGATGATCTTGAGGAACTGGGTTTGTTGAAAGTGGATGTGCTGGCGCTGGGCATGCTGACAGCGATCGCCAAGTGCTTTGACTTGATTGATGACTATCGCGGCGTCAGACACAGCATGTCGAGCATACCGGCCAATGACATACCGACCTACGACATGATCTGCCGCGCCGATACGATAGGTGTTTTCCAGATTGAGTCGCGTGCACAGATGTCCATGCTGCCAAGGTTAAGACCCCGCAACTACTACGACCTGGTTATCGAGGTATCCATTGTGCGTCCAGGACCGATTCAAGGTGGCATGGTCAACCCTTACCTTAAACGCCGACAAGGGATAGAAGCGGTCACCTACCCCAACAAGGATCTTGAAAAAGTACTTGAACGCACACTGGGTATACCCGTATTTCAAGAGCAAGTCATGGAGATTGCCATGGTCGCAGCAGGTTTTACGGCCGGTCAGGCAGATGCCCTGCGCCGCTCCATGGCTGCCTGGCGACGCGGTGGTCAGGTATCGAAGTTTCACGACATGGTCGTCGGTGGCATGTTGAAAAAAGGCTATGACGCGGAGTTTGCCGAAGCGATCTTCAAACAGATCGAAGGCTTTGGCGAATACGGTTTCCCGGAATCGCATGCCGCAAGTTTTGCGCTGCTGGTTTACGTCTCCTGTTGGCTCAAATGCCATGAACCGGCAGCCTTTTTATGCGCGATGCTGAACAGTCAACCACTCGGCTTCTATGACCCATCCGATCTGACACAGGACGCTCGGCGACATGGTATTACCGTCATGCCAGTTGATGTCAATGAAAGCGATTGGGATCACAAGCTGGTTGATATATCAGCATCAGATAATATATCGGCATCAGTTGATATATCAGCATCAGATGAATCTCTGCAAAGTAATGATGAATGCCTGCAAAGTAATAAAGAGATCGATACCAGCCGTACAATCAAGACACATACATTGCCACAACCCGCGGTACGCATCGGCCTTCGCCTGGTGGCAAAGCTGTCAGTCGATGGAGCCAATCGACTGTTGACTGCACGCAAACAAGGACCCTTTGTTGATGCCGCTGACCTTGTCCGCCGTAGCGGTATCAATCAACGCGATCAACAAGCCCTGGCCATTGCTGGCGCACTAGCCACAATCAGCGGTAACCGACATCAGGCGCAGTGGGATCTTCTCGGTGTCGAGCAATTGCCGGAGCTCTTGAGTGACGCCTCAGCCAATGAGCCGCAGCTGACACTACCCGTGCCTACGCCGGGCGAGAATGTTGTGTCCGATTACATGAGTCTGGGTCTGACGCTGGAAGCGCATCCTTTGTCGTTGCTACGTGATGAGCTAAAGCGCCGCCGAATCATGAGCTCAGCCGAATGGGCAGCAGTACCTGACCGCGGTTTCGCCCGGATTGCGGGTCTTATCAAAGTTCGTCAACGCCCCGGTAGCGCGAAGGGTGTTGTGTTTCTGACACTCGAAGATGAAGGTGGGCCCATGAACGTAATTGTCTGGGAACAGACGGTCGAGCAATTCAGGAAAGAAGTGCTGGGCGCCAAAATGGTCGCTGTCTATGGCAAAACACAAAAGGAACAAGGCGTTGTGCACTTGATCGCGCGCAAGATCGAGGACCTGTCCTGGATGCTTGGGCAACTCAGCACGCGATCCCGCAATTTCCATTAGCCAGAGCCGGTAACAATTCTGTAACTACAACCCTCACACAAACTACAACCCTCACGCCAACTACAACCCCCACGCCAGCATATTCTTTCGCAAACCGAGCCTGAGCTCACCCCTAAAATGTCGTTTGAAGCCGGATGGAGTTCGTTTCATTGCGGATCGGAATAAAGCAAGCGCGAAGATTGTAAAACAAAGTGACGACTACTCTACCTTGCCTGAAAATTGCCGCTTCACCAGTTACATTCATTAATATCTTTACAGATCGCTCGGCCTTGACCGAGATGTAAAAGGTCCGGTGCCATGGTAAATGCAATAACCCAACTCTTCGGCATCGGAAAGCTATGGTTTTCACGATCCCGCAAAAGCCAAACGCAAGCGGCACCATCCGAATATTTTTTTGAAGTATCCGACTACCGGATAGCGACTGACCAAATTTTCAGTATTCAGATAAATAAAGGCTTTGTTACATTTGACCGTGCTCAGGAACCCACCCTAAGGGTTACTTTGAAAAACGATGCCATTGACTACCAACCTGATATAAGTCACGAAATCGTGTTCGCTGGTGATCAGGCAGACAAGGCGCTGGACGCGCTCGCAAGCTGCCGCTATCTTGACGACATTGAAGCCAGCGTTAAAAAACGTCTGTTTCTGAACGCACGCTTTGACTATCAGGATGAATTGTCAAACCTTCATCAGGTCACCGGAACCTACGCGAAATCAACAACTGCCATTCACTGAACATTACAGGCCATTCGCTGTACATTACAGCGTCTGGTCAATAGAACGAATGACTTAATGGCGCCCCGTAATCACGGTCATACACAGCGTCTACAAACCTTGATATACGCCGCCGAAGAAAATTACCCGGCCGTTAACCTTGCCTGATCCATTTACCCAACTGTTAACCTTGCCTGGTCCATTGTCTGCTGTCCAATTGTTTCTCTACCCATGGACATCAGCTAGAATCGATGCATGAAAACAATTGGTTTGATCGGGGGAATGAGCTGGGAAAGTACGGTGACGTACTACCAACTCTTGAACCGAATGGCGCGAGAACGTCTGGGTGGCTTGCATTCTGCCGAAATCCTGATGTGGTCTTTCGACTTTGCCGCGATCGAAGCCTTACAGGCTGCTGGTGATTGGGCAAGCGCTACCTCCCGAATGACCGACGTGGCTCAACGTCTGGAGCGCGGCGGCGCTGACTGTTTGCTCATTTGCACGAATACGATGCACAAGATGGCTGACGACGTCAGTGCGGCGGTAGACATCCCGTTATTGCATATCGCTGACGTAACCGCTTCGGCAATCAAAAAAAACGGTGCCAAAAAACCTTTGTTGTTTGCAACGCGCTACACCATGGAGCAGGATTTTTATACTCAGCGCCTGCGCGATCATGGAGTTGATGTCGTAATTCCAGTAGAAGAAGACAGAACAACCGTGCATGACATTATCTATCAAGAGCTTTGTCAGGGCATCGTCCAGGAAACATCAAAACAAAAATATATCGACATTGTCGGCGGCATGACAACAGATAGAGCAGACAGCCTGATTTTCGGATGTACCGAAGTCGGTTTGCTGATTTCAAGCGATGATTTCTCAATACCCTGCTTTGACACCACGACCTTGCATGCGCAAGCAGCAATCGACTTTGCAATCACTTAGATCCAGACAATTGCGAAACTAACCATGTCCATTCAAGCCTTGATCTTTGATGTCTTTGGTACATGTGTCGATTGGCGCCATGGCGTTGCGCAAGTGACAGAAAGAGAATTCAAGCATCGAGGTATTTCTACTAACCCGATTGAATTCGCCACCTACTGGAGGTCACGCTACCAACCGGCAATGACCAACATTCGGACAGGACAGCGCGGTTATATCGCTCTTGATCAACTGCACTACGAAAACCTGCTCGTGACACTTGAGCATTTTGGTCTCGAGCAGCAGTTTAGTGAGGCCGAATCACTTCGCTTTGCCCGTGCGTGGGAACAGCTGCCACCTTGGCCGGATGTAGTCGAAGGGCTAAGCGAACTAAGAAGGTATGTACTGATTGCTCCTTGCTCGAATGGCTCAATTGCATTGATGTCTCATCTGGCACGCTTTGCGAAACTTCCTTGGGATGCCATTCTCGGTGCAGATATCGCACAAAATTACAAACCGGAGCCTGCTGTTTATCAGGCGAGTGTATCTGCGTTCCGGCTCGAACCTGAAAATGTCATGATGGTGGCAGCACACAATGATGATCTGCATGCGGCCAGAGAATCAGGCTTGAAGACAGCGTTCGTTGCACGACCGACGGAACATGGCTCAGAGCAAACGACCGACCTCACCGCCGATAG
>CAYULV010000218.1:0-1692 GCA_964445655.1 uncultured Granulosicoccaceae bacterium
TACTCATGCAGTAGCGCGTGCAACTCGCGCGCACGCGCCTGGGGTCTTTTCACTGATCGCTCAGGAAGGCACAGTGCCAAAGTATTTCTGGCGATGCATATATTCGTATATGCCTTCGCGCAGATGCTGTACGGTTTGTTTGGTCAGTGTGCTGCGATCACCATCAAGCACGGTCGCATTAAGCTCGTTAGCCATCTCGAAGGCCTCGCTAACCAAAACTTCAAAAGCAACGTCGGCAGGCACCGGTCCGGGCAATTGCAGTATCAAGGTAATACCAGGCGTTTCAAAGCTGTCAATAGCGTTGATATCAAAAAAGCCGGGTTCGACCATTTTGGCAATCGAGAACACAGTCTTGCCATGATGCATCGAGTGGAAGATATTCATCTCACCAAAGTGATAACCACGGTTTTCAAAAACCTGTAGAAGGTCTGGGCCTGGGAGTAATGAACCGGGTGACGATACGACATGCAAGGTAATTATCTTGCTTGCGTAGGCCGCTGAGTTTTCTTCAGCGGTTTCCGCAGGCTCTGATTCTGCAACACGCTGACGACGACCCGGTGTCAGACGATCGCTGAAGGCTTCAATCTTTTTTGACAAACTGCTCAATCCACCAGCGGCCACCGACCTTGCATCAGCCGCTCGACCGCCCTCACTGCGACGAGCAGCAGGCCTGACAAAGTCATCAGGGTCATCGAAACCGCCAAGATCATCCGGTGAAGGGGCATCGAGGTGGCCAGTATCCAGTGATCCGGCATTCTGACGGCCAGCGTTCAGACGTCCGGCACCCGGATGTTCTTCACCATTGACTGACGGTAGGTCGCCAGCGTGCGGATCGCCAAATACTTCGAAATCCTGACCATAATTTTGCTCACCCAACAAGGGATCAGCGCCTTGGTCACCGTGTGGCGCTATCTGGTCATCACGTGCATCCAGTCCGCGCGACGTCGCACGCCCGGTCCGTGTCGACTGCCCACGACCAGCCTTGGGGCTACGCCCGGAAAAATACAGCAACACTAGTATGGCTACACCAGCGAAGATCAGGATCCAGCGGAGATTTTCCATCGAAAAGTACCTTGTGGACTTCAGCGTTCGTAGTTGATGAGCACGCCCTTATGCGCCCGCGAGTTCGACAGCTTCATGGACATCCACGGCGACCAACCGCGACACACCTGGTTCGTTCATCGTGACGCCCATCAGTTGTTGAGCCATCTCCATGGTGACTTTATTATGCGTGATAAAGATAAATTGTACACGCTCCGACATTTCTTTGACCAGCGTACAGAAACGCCCGACATTCGCATCATCGAGAGGCGCATCAACCTCATCCAGCATACAAAAAGGCGAAGGATTCAATTCGAAGAATGCAAATACCAATGCAACGGCGGTCAAGGCTTTTTCTCCGCCTGATAGCAGTTGTATATTGCTTACGCGCTTGCCCGGCGGTTGGGCCACAACACTGACCCCCGTACTGAGCAAATCATCGCCAGTCATTTGCAGAGATGCATGACCGCCACCAAACAAGCGAGGAAAAAATTCCTCGAATTTGCTGTTGACTTTCTCAAACGTATCCTTGAATCGTGATCGGGTCTCACGGTCGATCTTGGCGATCGCCCGCTCCAATGTTTCCAGCGCTTCGGTCACATCGTGATGTTGCTCATCAAGGTATTCCTTGCGCTGTAATTGCTCGGCAAG
>CAYULV010000218.1:1792-2952 GCA_964445655.1 uncultured Granulosicoccaceae bacterium
TCTTCATCTTCACTGGCCAGCATCGCGTTAAGCGTAGTTTGTCGTTCCACCAATTGGCTGATGCGCGCTTGAATGCGTGACAGGTTTTTCTCGGTTGCCTCTCGTGTACTACGCAGGGATTCAACCCGGATGGCAAGCGCCTGACCCGCATCCCGATCAGCATCACTTTGTTCGCGAGCTGTTCGCACGTTCTCTTTCAGGGTGTCCTGTTCTGCGCTCAACACATCGCCTTCACTTTGTAAGGCTTCAAGCTTCTCCATGGCTTCACTGCGACGCGTACTCGCGTTCTTGATGTCTTGCACATCACGCTCATGCAAGCTCGACAGTTCATCAATTTCGGATGTCAGTGCCTGACGTCGGCTGGTGTTTTGTTCCAATCGCTGTCGATCAGTGCTTAGCGCCGATGAAATGCTCGACAAATGACGCACCGCATCATTGAAACTGTGCAACAAAGTTTCACGTTTGGTTTCGTGTTCATCCTGTTGCTGAATCAGTTCTGATACCTGAGATTCAAGCTCAGTGGCTTCGGCCTCTCGTGACGACAGATCTGCCTTGAGTTCGGCGATCTCGGTTTCTCGCAACAGCACGCTGTCCTGACTATCTGCACGGGCAATTCTAAGCCACGTTCGGCCCATCCATAGCCCGTCCTGAGTGACCACCGATTCGCCTTGACCGAGCTGTTTGCGACGCGCCAGAGCGTCGCCGATCGAGTCAGCGACAAAGACACCCTTCAACACATCGCCCAGATCCACATTTCCCTCAACCTTGGATACGAGGGTATCGCCTGAAGAAGATCCCGCATCAGTACTGCTTTGCATCAAAGTCAATTGCGCGGCGGGCAAATCTTTAAGGCATCGTTCGATGACGGAATCACCATCGACACATACCGCTTCAAGATGGGAGCCGAGTACCAGCTCCACCGCTTTCTCCCAGCCCGGAGCTGCGGTTATCGATTGCGCCAGACGTGGCAGCTCATCGAGTTCGTTCATATGCAGCCAGGTGTCAGCAGCACTACTGTCAGGTTCCAGCGCCGCCTGCTGCAAAGCTTCCAGTGACGCAAGGCGACCGAGCCCACTCTGTATCTGGGATTTGAGTTCATTGAGCTGATCGGTCATGTTGCGGATCAACTCACGCTGCACTTGCTGTTTTTCGTTCGCCTG
>CAYULV010000218.1:3052-6775 GCA_964445655.1 uncultured Granulosicoccaceae bacterium
GATCGGTCATGTTGCGGATCAACTCACGCTGCACTTGCTGTTTTTCGTTCGCCTGCGCCAGCGATTGTTGCAGACGTTGCTCTTCAGCGGCGGCGGCTACTTCCTCAGTGATGGCCTCCTGAATGACGAGGCTCAGTGGCTCAACTTCGAGACCGTTTCGTTCTTCATCCAGACGAGCCAGACGCGTGTCGGCCTCGCCAATGCCACGTTCTAGTTGCTCTATACGGGAACGTTCGACCTGGGCAATTTCATTGGCTTCGGACAATCGCTTGTTGTAGGAGTCAAAGCGGGTTTGCCATTCCAGGAGCTCCTGCTCTGCTCGGGCCAGCATGTCAGCCGAAACCTTTTGGCTGTCCTGGAGTTGATCGAAGGAAGGCTGATCGTGTTCAATGGATTCAGCGATCTCAGCGATGCGTGCCGTATCGTCTTTCAGGTGGGCCCGCGATTCTTCCAGAGAGCGATCGACCTCTTGTAGTTCTTCGCTTTGCGATCGGCGTGTTTCGCGCGTGTGCTCAATCGTTTGTTCTATGCGCGCAACATCACCACCAATACGGTAGAAATCTGCCTGGATGGTGCTGAACGACTCGGCGCTGGCCGCTTGTTGCACCCGCGCTTGTTCAATGGCCGCCTCCGCAGAACGTAACTCAGCGACGATCCCCTCAAGCTCCGCCTCGCGCTCACTGATTTTGAGCTGTTGTTCGTCACGCGACTTTTCGAACTCACTACGACGCAGGACCAACATTTCGCCACGTTTCTGACGCTCCTCGGCTTTCAGGTTTTGATAGCGCTCCGCAGTACTGGCCTGACGTTTCAGATGGGCGAGTTGCTTGTCAACTTCTTCGCGCAGGTCGTTGAGACGATCAAGGTTATCGCGGGTATGGCGAATGCGGTTTTCTGTCTCACGGCGCCGCTCCTTGTACTTGGAGATGCCCGCAGCCTCTTCCAGGTAGACCCGCAGCTCTTCGGGCTTCGCCTCGATGAGACGGGAAATCATGCCTTGCTCGATAATGGCGTAGCTACGAGGCCCAAGACCCGTACCGAGGAAAATATCGCGAATATCACGGCGGCGACAACGCACATTGTTCAGGGCATATTTCGACTGCCCATCTCGGGTGACTTCGCGTCGGATCGATATTTCGGCATAAGCCGCGTATTCCCCACCGACAGAGCCATCCGAGTTGTCGAAGATCAGTTCAACAGACGCCTGCCCCACGGGTTTGCGCGAACTGGAACCGGTGAAGATGACATCGTCCATCGATTCGCCACGAAGATGCTTGGCGGACGACTCACCCATGACCCAACGTACGGCATCGATGGTGTTGGACTTGCCACAACCATTTGGGCCGACGATGCCAATCAAGGGGCTGGGAAGTTTCAAATCAGTCGGATCGACGAATGATTTGAACCCAGCAATCTTTATCCGATTCAGGCGCATCGTGTTAGGGATCGAAGTGTTGGCATTTGAAAGTTCAAGACCATGCGTGTCCGTTACATGGGTGCTTATTGTAACCGGAATTAACGATGACACCAGCCCTTGTCTTGACGTTATGCTTAGGCAATGGCGAACTCTGGTTTCATATCCGCGATGGGCTACTTAGGCGTCGGTGCAAAACTGGTTCGCACGCCCGGACTAAGACGCTTTGTTTGGGTGCCTTTAGCGATAAATATGCTTGTTTTTGGCGTACTTGGCTGGTGGCTGTACGGTTTATCCACAGGCTGGATTGCGTCTTGGTCACTGTTCGAATCATTTGCCGACTGGAAAATAATTCAAGCCATAGCGTTCCTGTTGAAGTGGGTGTTCACAGTTGTTTTATTCTTGAGCCTCGCTTACGTCTTCACTTTGCTCGCTAATCTCATTGGCGCACCGTTCAATGGTCTGCTGGCGGAACGTGTTGAAGCACATTTGCTCGGCACCACAGCAGAACCCGCCCCTTCATGGCTGACCCTTGTCAAAAGCCTACCGAGAGTACTCGGATCTGAAATCAGCAAACTGCTGTATCTCATCATCTGGATGGTGCCACTGCTGATTCTGCAATTTATCCCGCTATTGAATATCGCCGCTCCCGTGCTGATTTTCCTGTTCGGTGCCTGGATGTTCGCGCTTGAATATTTTGACTACCCGATGGGCAACCACGGCTTGCTGTTCAAGGATGTGCGTCGCGAACTACGCCAGCGGCGCAGATCGGCGCTAGGCTTCGGCGTCGTTGTCGCAGGTGTCAGCCTGGTCCCGATTCTGAACCTGTTTATCATGCCGGTGGCCGTCGCGGGAGCTACCGCACTGTACGTTGATCAATATCGGCAATCGTCGGCTTGAATCTTTGCCGAATCGTTCACTTGAAAACAACCGGCGTCCTTAGTGACAATGTTGCTCAGCTTGAAAGGAAAATAGTCCCATGCAGAAGATATCGATTGCCCTTATCGTAATAGCCGCACTCTGCTGTGCATCATCCTTTGCCATCGCCAAGACGCCGACGGACTTCATCGAACAGGAAGCCGTTCCGGGTGGAATTGCACTGATCGAGCTGGGACCAGCTGAAGACGCATTGCCTGAAGTCACGAAAGACAAGCGTGCCATTGCAGTTGTTGAACGTGATGGTCTTGCCATCGCCATTGTCGGCATTCCACTTGGAACCAAGGCCGGTAAGCACAGCCTCGACGTCAAGGATGGCTCCGGTAAAGTGCGCACTGTCTCTTACAATGTCAATGCAAAACAATATGAAGAGCAACGTCTCATCATCAAGAACAAGCGCAAGGTCAATCCTGCCCCGCTTGATATGGAACGTATCAACAAGGAAAACATACGACTCAAGGTGGTGAAAAGTTCGCGCGCTGAAAAGATGATCGCGCGAAAATTCATCTGGCCACTGAAAGGCATCATTTCAAGCCCTTTCGGCTTGCGCCGCTTCTACAACGACCAGCCGCGTCGCCCACACGGTGGTATCGATATCGCCGCTGAGACAGGCACTCCGATTAAAGCACCCGCAGATGGGGTCGTGATTGATACTGGCGATTACTTCTTCAACGGCAATTCCGTGTTTATCGAGCACGGCCTGGGACTACAGACGTTTTACGCCCATATGAGCCGAATTGATGTGCAAATCGGTGATCGGGTAAACGCCGGTGACATCATAGGCGCAGTCGGGGCGACGGGACGCGTTACAGGGCCCCATCTGCATTGGTCAGTCGGCCTTAATGGAACGTGGGTGAACCCGCTATTGCTCTTGGATACGGATTCACCCTGAGACCGAGCCTCACTCTGGAGGCAGCTGTCAGGCAATCACATCCTTGATGTTTTTGCGCTGGTTACGCTCCTTGGCCAAAAACAGCTTCTTCTGATACCGGGACTGCACGAAATCGGTCAGTACCATGACAGCTATAACGAAGTAGAACGTTGACTTGGCCATTGGTAATACCGGGCTACCGAAGAGCTTCAGGTGGGCCAGATGCCCGCCTTCGGAGAGCAGCATGATGCCAACCACAAACAAGATGAACAGCCCCAATACTTCATACATGCGATTCTTTTCGAGAAACGTCGCGACGTGATCTGCCAACCAGATCATCAGAATGCCACCGATGACGATCGCCGTTGCCATGACCCAGAACACATCGGTCAAAGCCATGGCACTCAGGATCGAATCAAATGAGAACACCAGATTCATCGTAACAATCCAGAAGACGATCATGAAAATCGACTTAGGTTTGGTGTCTTCGGCATGCGCCTCC
>CAYULV010000219.1:0-6723 GCA_964445655.1 uncultured Granulosicoccaceae bacterium
CGCACAAATGGAGCGCTGCTTGAGTGGCTTACCAGTCCGATTGTCTATCGTGATATTGGAAATTTTGCTCAAAGACTCAGAAAATATGCTCCGCAAGCCCATAATGATTTGGCGTTGCGGTATCACTACAGTCATATGGCAAGGGGTAATGCAGGAGATCACCTCTCGAAGGGCGAGGTGAAGCTCAAGAAATACTTCTACATCTTAAGGCCCTTGCTGGCAATTCGATACATTGAGCAGGGCTTGGGGCTGCCGCCAGTGCGGTTTCAGCAGCTGGTGGAAGCAGTTGCTCCCCACGAAATTAAAATCACGATTGAAGCTCTCATAGAGCTAAAGAAGGTAACTCCTGAGATTGGTACAGGTGATGCGATTCCTGAGCTAAACGATTTCATCTTTACCGAGCTGCAGAAACATGAAGGTGTTTTAACAGGGCAAGGAAGGCCTGATTTGCATAAAAAGCAGTCGATTCTAGATGAGCTGAATGACATTTTCCGGCAGTCGGTAAGCGAAGCTTTCGATGGTGCAACCTAACGGAGCCATGCAGCAAGCATTGGCCCCTGCCACAGAACGTGGCTACGCCACAACCTGCGTCAGCGTCCCTGATAGCAGATGTTCGATTTACTGTGATTTATTCATTGAAATTAGTTTCACCAAAATGAGAGCCTGTTTTGATTCTAAGTAAAACTCTAGGAGTCCAGCTGATGTTTGATGCTAGGGCTTTAATTGATTGATTTGCCTGTATTCGATATATATCGAATAAAAAGGTTTCTCTGTTAAGCAAACTATTGTGCGAGAAAATAAAAACATGAGGGATATTGGCTGCTTAATTATTTGCATATGTCTTCTAATTTCGGGATGCAAAAAAACATTGCCTCTTGATCAACTATGCCCTTCTCTAGTAGGTCTTAATGATACCAATCCAATAGTATATCTTCCTGGTTTGAAAGGTCTGTATAGAACTGAATCAACTCCACTGTATGATGTGACAAGTACTTTGGTTTCGGGGCCAAAAGGTCTAAGCCTCCGTGAAAGTGGACTTATTGAATGGACACCTTCTCTTACTACAGCTACGGGAATGTATGACGTCACACTAGAGAATCGAGGTGAGGTTGAGTTGTTGAAATTGGTGGTTTTGCCATCAAGGCCTGTGAAAGGAGAAAGTAAAGGTGAATTTTTCAAAGTAACTGACAAAGAATCGGATCTTTTTGGATACGTATTTGAATTTAAAAATAATATATCCGTGGAGAATCTATTTCGGGAAGTTTCTAAAGACTGTTTGCCGAAGCAAGATTATTTTCACAAAACCGTCTCATCTGGCTTTTACTCATTATCGGACATAGATTTTGATCTTTATGTGCCGGAAAATAAAGTATTGTTCACTGTATGGAACCCATATTCTGTACCGCGCACGGAATCACACTATTGGTCAAATTACCAACTGTCTACCCATGGTTTTGAGTTGCGTAGTCATTGGAATGATTTTCATGCATGGAGTGAGCAGACTAGGCTTGAAGGAACAAAATATTTGAAGTATAAGAATATGAATGCAAACAGCCTAATTGTTATTGGATTATCGTCGAATAGTCACAAAGCACGATGAAATAGATAACAAGGTTTTCCAGAGCGACAGCGCACGCGATATCTGTTTACATGAATGTCCTTACCTCGCATTTTATAACGCAATTATCCATTAACATGCACTGCGTCTGAAGGAGGTTCTAGGCGTATCAATTACTGACTTTGATCGCGTGGAAAAGTACTTAGCATCAATATGGTGTAGATATTAATGAAATACTCTGATGGTGAAGAAATTCAAGTTGGAGATTTGGTTGAGAATTCCGAAGGTGACCGAGGTACTGTTGTTTGTTCTTTCGATACCAATCAATATAGTGTGGATTACACACGTGAGAATTGGGGTTACCTGAAGCGTGGAGTGCTGGTCAACTTTCCAAAATTTGGGCTTATTCATTATGAATCTGATCAAAATGATTTCCGTTTGATAAATCAGTGACAATCATCGATGTTTGCAGTTGATTTACCTCTCTGTACTCCAATAAAGATTGACGCCTAACAGAGCCATGCGGCAAACATTGCAATACAGACGAATAGATTGCATTCAACTCGCAACCATGAGTGCCTCAGAGCACCTACTGAGCGCAACTGCCCAAGCATGGTTGACTTTTGTTTGACCGTAACTCTTCCATGCTAGCGCGTTTTGCAATAAGTGTCTACAACATCACCTTTTTCGAGTAACTGCATCAAAGTAGCCTCGCTTGGCCTGCCTTTAGTCGCTGGCAGGATCGAAAATGTTTTGCACTTTTGACGTCTTGGATTAGACTTGTGACCGCCCATCAGCAATCAAGCGGTTGGGGAAAAAATAACCACAGGTATTGTTTGGGAGGAATAGATATGAAAAAACTTCTAGTAACCGCGGCGTTTGGGGCTATGTTTGCTGCCGGTAACGCCTCGGCGTTCGAGTGCAAACGAACTGAAGCGTCTTTTGACAAGCCAGATGGTTTTCCAGAACGCGCTTTGACAATGATCGTACCTTACGGACCAGCAGGTGGTTCGGGCCAGGTGGCGGCTGCAATGGCAGAGGCGGTAACTGAGCTTACCGGTACGCCTATCAATCGCGATCACAAGCCAGGTGGTTCGGGTACCGTAGGCATGACGGCTTATATGTCTGCACCTGCCGATGGCTACAATGTGCTAGAGCATATTGATGACGCATCTTCTGCACATGCTTTAGATTCCTCACTTCCCAATCCGGCAGAGGATTTGATTCCACTGGTGGTCAGCCAGGTGACCTTTAGCCAGGTATATATTCGTTCAAATGAAACGCGCTTTACCGACTGGCCTTCTTTTGTTGAATGGGTGAAAGCTCAAGACGGTAAGGCAACCATTGCTAACGTATCCAAAGAAGGTTCGATGGAGCGAGTCACAATGGGCTTCATCACTGATGCATCAGATATGACAATCCAGCAGATCTCCTTTGACAAAGGTGCACCACGTTATGGCGCTTTGCTAGGTGGCCAAGTTGATGCGTTATTCGAACAGCCTGGTGACGTACGTAACTTCCTTGATGCTGGTCAGTTCAAGCCGATCCTCACCATCTTTGATGAGCGCCCAGAAGCTTTCGCCGACACGATGACACACCGTGAAGCAGGCATGGATTTCGATCCGCTGCTACGTTTCCGAGGTTTTTACGTGCACGCTGACGCACCGGCTGATCGTGTCGAGTGGCTGAAATGGGCATTCCAGCGCGGTTACTGTGAAGACAGCTATCAGGCATACAATGAAAGCAAATTCATGACTGTCATTGACAGCTATCGTGACACCGACGGCGCGAAGGAGCTAATCTCAAATTCAGTGTCGCAATACCGCGATGTATACAAGGCAATGGGCTTAGAAGTTAAGTAAGTTACCCATGTGAACGCTTAGCAGGGCACCTTCGGGTGCCCTCATTTTTTATAACTTATGGGAGACACAACTTGGGACGCTTGACACGCACTCATTTGGTTGAGGCGGTAGTCTTTCTGCTGATTATCGCTGTCTTTTATGGGTTTTCATTCGAGTTCAATCAGCCCATTGAAATTTACCGTTTTGGTGCGACAGCCTGGCCTCGGGTGATCATCGGCATTTTGCTGCTCGCGACAATTGGCAATGTCTGGTTTCAATATAAATACGGATCATCCTCGCAAGCCACTATCGGCGAGAGTGATGACGAGGCCGATTTCAGCAATCGCAAAACAGTGATCCGGATGGCGGCAGTCCTGTCGACGCCTTTTGTCTTTGCCTGGTTGCTCAAACCTGTTGGCATCTATTTCTCAGCGCCTTTTTTTATTGCAGCCATTATGTGGCTGTTCGGCGAACGCAGATGGAAGGCAATTCTTATTGTGACTGCCGTCATTTATGTCTTATTTATAGGGCTATTCCTCGTGATACTGAACGCGCCTTTGCCACAAGGCAACGTATCGCCGTTTTATGACTTCAGCGCGTGGATCCTTACGATGAACGCAAAATTGCAGGGGCTGTGAGCAACGCATGATAGAGAATTTTCTGGCCGGATCGGCAGCCCTTTTCGGCGATCCCTTTACCATCGCGATTTTTGTTTTTGGCGTAATCGGTGGCATGCTTTTCGGTGCTATTCCAGGCGTTAGCATGCTCACACTGGCCGCGATCTTGTTGCCATTTACAGCCTCCCTTGATCCGGCCCAAGGGGTGATGTTATTCGCCGTGATTTACTGCACAGGGACATACGGTGGTGCGATCACTGCCATTCTTTTCAATATTCCCGGTTCTGCCGAAAACGCGCCAACGGCTTTTGACGGCTATCCGATGACCCAAAAAGGACAATCTGGCAAGGCTGTCGGTGCAGCCGTTTTGTGTTCGGCTATTGGTGGTATGGCCTCGGCATTGGTGATGATGGCTGCCACTGAACCGTTGGCCACCTGGGCCATTAGCAACATCGGCCCGCCAGAAATTTTCGCACTCGTCTTTTTCGGTTTGGCAGTTGCATCCTCTATCGGCGCGCGCACTATTTGGAAAGGGTGGATGTCTGTGCTTATCGGTCTCTTGATTGCGACAATCGGGCAAGACCCTGTCGGTGGTATCAACCGTTACAACTTTGGCGTTGGCGATCTTGCCGCCGGAATCGCATTTGTACCGGCTATTTTGGGTTTCTTTGCCGTGTCCGAGATCTTTGTACAAGCCGAGAAAAAAGCGAGCGGCAAATACAAAGCGCCGAAGGTTTCCATGACTTTTCCATCGTGGCTCGAGTTATGGATGCACAAGGTTGCGGTTGTCCGATCCGTCATCGTTGGGTTTCTGTGTGGCATCTTGCCTGGTATCGGTGCGACTTTGGCAGCCTTCATGAGTTACGGCGAAGCTGTTCGGTGGTCCAAAAACCGTGAAGAATTCGGTAAAGGCAAACTTGAAGGCGTGATTTCGGCCGAAACCGCCAACAATGCTGCAACCGGTGCAGCGATGATCCCATTGTTAGCTTTGGGCCTGCCGGGTGGAGCGCTGACCGCCATGATGGTGGTGGTCTTTCAGATGCATGATCTGCAACCTGGGCCGTTGGTCTTTATGCTGTCGCCAGATTTGATTTGGATAGTTTTTGCGGCGATGTTTTATGCGAACCTGTCAATTCTTATTATTGGCGTGGTTGAAACCAAAACAATTCTTAACCTTCTCAAGATTCCGTTTCAGTTTCTTGCTCCGCTCATTCTTATGCTGGCAACCACCGGCGCGTACATAAACCGGGGCTTAGTCCTTGATGTCATTGTCATGTTTGTTGCCGGCATCCTTGGTTATTTATTGCGTCGTTCCGGTTTTTCCATTCCGGGAATTGTTTTGGGTTTGATTTTGGGAAAAATTGGCGAACAAAACTTCGCGCAAGGTATGCAGATGGTGCACTACGATTTGGGCGATTATTTCTCTCGCCCTATCTGTGCGATTCTGATTTTCGCGGGGTTCGTTACACTTAGCTCCAGCGTTTATCGCGCCTTTAAAGCACCCACTCAAAAATAGCAGAACATTGATGAACCCATGCTCCCATTTTTCGCATGACAACTGGCGATCCTTGCGAATAGTGCGATCAGGTAATCCGCGTTGGAGAACGGCACATGAGTGAAGCGAATACGGATGCCACTATAAAAGCCGACATTGATGAGATCGTTGCGCGGGCGAGGGAAGCTCAGGCACGATATGAAGCTAACGGATCTCAAGCGCGCTATGATAGGGCGGCACAGGCCGCAGCATGGGCAATCATGGAGCCCGAGCGTAATCGCGCGCTCGCGGAATTAGCTGTGCAGACCACAGGGCTTGGAAATGTGCCCGACAAAATCACCAAGAATCATCGCAAAACACTCGGGCTTATGCGCGACATTCAGGGTGCCATGACCTTTGGTGTCATTGCAGATGATCGCGCAACGGGAATAACTGAAATAGCGCGCGCAAAGGGTGTCGTTGCGGCAATTGTACCGTCTACGAATCCAGCCGCGACTCCTGCCAACAACATCATCAACGCCGTGAAATGCGGCAACGCGATTGTGATCGCACCTTCCCCAAAAGGTGTGGCTTGTGCGGAACGGTTGTTGGCTTATGTGCATGCAGAATTCGCAAAGATCGGCGAGGACCCAGACTTGGTACAGATGCTGCCAGCGCCCGGGTCAAAAGAAAAAACACAAGCCTTGATGGAAGCCTGTGACCTGATTGTCGCAACCGGCAGCCAAAACAACGTGCATCGTGCGCAGACCGCTGGCACACCAGCTGTGGCGGTTGGCGCGGGTAATGTCACAGTAATTGTTGACGAAACCGCCGACCTTGGCGCGGCTGCGACAAAAATTCGTGCATCGAAGTGCTTCGATAATGCGACCTCTTGCAGTTCGGAAAATGCAGTTGTTGTAGTTGATGCAGTCTATGCTGACTTTGTTGCAGCAATGGCGCGAAACGGTGGTGCATTGGTAGAGGACGAGGCCGGCGTCGTTGCCAAGCTTTGGCCTGATGGGCATTTGAATCGTTCAGTGATTGCGCAAGATGCCGACAAAATGATTGCCGCGCTTGAGCTCGACGTACCGCAAGGTACCGACTACATAGCCGTGCCGACAACGGGCATTGGTCGTGACCATCCTTTGTCAGGAGAGAAGCTAAGCCGCGTACTTGCATTTTATCGCGCACCGGATTTTGCCAGCGCGGTTGAAGTGACACGCAACATTCAGG
>CAYULV010000220.1:0-3290 GCA_964445655.1 uncultured Granulosicoccaceae bacterium
GTTTCGTATCGAGTCTGATTGGCTTCGTCTTGAGAATGAACCGGAAGCACTGGCAGCGTCTCTTGCTGCATCGGCTGACGTCTTCAAGGCCATGCCGTTCTTTTTGAGCGAAGAATATTCGATTCTTGACGCGACACTGGCGCCGTTGTTGTGGCGGATGACCGCTTGTGGCATCGTATTGCCAGCAGCCGCAAAACCTGTCACCGACTATGCCAACAGGCTGTTTGCGCGGCAGGGTTTTCAGGCTAGCTTGCCCGATGATGAGCGACAAGAGGGGATATGACTTCAAGCCGTCCGTATCTGATCCGAGCGTTGTACGAGTGGATTGTTGACAACGGATTTACTCCGTACATGCTGGTGGACACCGCGCAGGACGTCGTGGAAGTGCCGCGTGCCTTTGTTGAAAACGGCCGCATAATCTTGAATATCAGCCCTGAAGCTACTCATAGTCTAGTGCTGGGTAATGATGCGGTTACATTCAATGCTCGCTTCAGCGGAACAGCGATGGACGTTCATGTGCCCGTGGCAAGCGTATTGGCTATCTATGCTCGTGAGAATGGGCAAGGCATGATGTTCGGCGAGCAGGATGATACGCCGCCGGAGCCCAATCCAGACCCGGATGGTGGTCCAGCCAAAATCAAGGAAGAGATACTCAAGGTGCCGCCTGAGGCGAAGAGGCCTAATCTTAAGATCGTCAAGTAGGCCTGCTTCGGCTGGCGTTTCCGCTTTGCAGTGATCAGTCCGATAGTTCGAACGCGCCTTGTACCCAATCGATTGAATAGG
Source organism: uncultured Granulosicoccaceae bacterium (assembly GCA_964445655.1). Classification (GTDB taxonomy): domain Bacteria; phylum Pseudomonadota; class Gammaproteobacteria; order Granulosicoccales; family Granulosicoccaceae; genus Granulosicoccus. Next base: position 784 of record CAYULV010000220.1, read on the forward strand.
CTGACCGGTCTGGCTTGACGCCGACAACATCAAACCTGACTGCGCTATCGCAGGCCTTGTGTTTCTGTAGCCATGCAAGGGCTGTCAATTCGAGCTTGCGACGCTTGGGTGCATCGACACTCTCGATCGCAGAGCCAAAATCTGCCCGGTGTCGATAACGCACTTCGACAAACACAATGGTCTGCCTGTCAGGTGCCAATACGACCAGGTCAAGCTCACCAAAACGGCGTACGAAATTCTGGTCGAGTCGGGTGTAGTCACGCTCAAGCAGAAACTCAAGGACCAATGCTTCGGCAGCAGTGCCGCGTTGTCGTGTTTGCACATCGACCTCCTTGTCGATTGTGTTATTGCCTCAGTATCGGGTGTGCTGGTGCACGCTACACTGCACTGGGGCGTTAGTTCAGTGTGCTGGATTTGATCGGATTCAGCGCAGGGGCTTCCAGCCGCTCTACTACTTGGGATACGCCTTCCTGATATTGTGCCCAATCGAGATGTCGTTTTATACGGCCATCACTGCCCAATTCCAAATCACCTGTATATCCCTCCAGCCGCTGTCCTTGGCTGATTGCATCAAGGTTGGTCATGAGGCGGTACGCGTCAGCGCCCAGTGCATACAGTTTTGCGTATATGCCACTGGCATTGTCAAAGTTCTTGAGAATGTCTTGACGCAGTGGGTCATTCTTCATGGACTCGCGCAGAATCCACGGCGCCTCTGGGTAGTAAATACTGTTCAGATCGCGATTGTTTTTCTGGTCATCGTCAGTGGCTGCCACGCGTGAGGTGCCAATGCGGGTCACGCCACTGGCATGAAAGAAGTCCAGTTGTGGCCGGACTGCGCGAGCTTGTTCTGAAGTTATGGCAAGGAATACGACATCGACGTCGTTCCTGATAGAAGGCTCAAAGAAAAGACGCTCACCAAGTACACCGCTTAACGCCCGAAACCGCTGATCGCTCGCCGTGATTTTCAGTGCATCCTTGATTTCTTCAGAATAGTCATATTTATCTTTTTCCAGTACGGCGACATGAACCACGTCAGCGCCATACTGGAACATCGTGTCCTGAAATGCGCGGGCTTCTCGGTCACCCCGTGAGTCATCGGATTGAAATACGACCGCATTGGTCAGCGACAAGGCTACTGCACGAAACGCGGCGGCCTGGGCTTCATCTTCTGGTGACAGACCAAACTGGATGACATTGCTGGTTTCAGCACGCACGGTTTGCGTGTCTACTGTATTGAGCGTGATTGTTGGAACAGGAATATTCCGCTGCGTCACGATCGCAGATACCGCCGGCTTGCGTAACGGTCCAATGACCGCATCGGCGCCTTCGTTGATGGCATTCTGGTAGGCGGTGCGGGCAAAGGCCGCATTTTCTCCGACATCATAAAATCTTAAGCTCGGGACCAATTGACGACTACGAGATTGCTCATAGGCTGCAACCATCCCATCGCGAATAGCTGCGGCTACTGTCGCCGTGTTGCGTCCGGACAGAGGTAGCAGAACGGCGATCTGATTGATCGAATCCCCCGCGACGGTAAAGCCACCAAACTCGTTCGGTTCATAAAGACGCTCGAGAAAGGACGCATTGGCTGGATGGTCGCTGAAGCGTTCTTGCCATCCGCCCAGTGCTTCACTACGTTTCGCGGTATCGGTTCCATCGCTTGAATAGGCCAGTGCCAGTTCGATCCAGCCTTGGTAAACGTCGCTACGTACATTCGTGGTCATGCCGCGCAAGGTCGACAACGATTGGGTGCTGAGCATCTGCCAGATCTGCTCGTGGCTGCGTTCGATGACTGCTGGCTCTGCTATTTGCTGTTCGAGCTGGATACGGGCGACCAATTCGTTGTCTGGATCCTGCAAGGCGTTATAGCTTTGTGCGCGTGTCTCAAAAATACGCGCACGGTGTAGCGGAGACTCGACGGTATCCGGGTCAGGCAGTGCCAACAGTGCATCTTCGACATTGCCTTCAAACAACCGCGTCTTGGCGACCAGGATGTCGCGCCGGTGTTGTAGTTCAGGTGTTTCGAGCTCAGAGGGAACTTGATCGAGCTTGTCTACGCCGGGTTCGATCATTGCGCGATCGTAGAGGATCTCGGCAGCAACCAGCAGGTAGTCCTGCCGTTCTGTCGGGTCCGATGCATTTTCCGCACGTCGGGTGTATATGTCTGATGCTGCTAGCGGTTTGCCATTTCTGAGCTGTCGACGTGCTGACGGGTCTGTTATCCTCGCGAACGTCGGGTCGTCAGGCAGCGTCGGGCCAGAACCGCGGCAGCCAGAAATCAGTAGTGTGGCGCCTAGCAGTAGCGCGCAACATGCTTTCAAATTTGTTTTCACTTTTGCACCCATGTCGTCTGAGCAATCTCTGTACATTGTGGCAACACCCATTGGCAATCGCGATGATCTGTCAGCACGCGCCGTGGCCGTGTTGTCATCGGTTGACCGGATTTATGCAGAGGATACTCGGCATAGCCAAGCCTTGCTGAAACATTATGGTGTCACAACGCCAGT
>CAYULV010000220.1:3390-6723 GCA_964445655.1 uncultured Granulosicoccaceae bacterium
CCTGGGGGGCGTGAGCCTACGGAAAGTGCAACAGAGAGCAGACCGCCTACGTATTAACCAGAGTGCAAGCTCTTGTTGATGCCGGTAAGGGTGAAAGGGTGCGGTAAGAGCGCACCGCGTCGGTGGCAACATTCGACGGCTTGGTAAACCCCGCCTGGAGCAAGACCAAATAGGGGAACGTCATGCGTGGTCCGCGCTGTTCCCGGGTAGGTTGCTTGAACGCCGTGGTGACACGGCGTCCAGATGAATGATGACCCACGACAGAACCCGGCTTACGGCCAACTCCTTTTCTTTACCTCGCCCGGCTCATGCGAGGGTACTTCCTCAAAAGCAAATGCAAATTTTCAGCAACAAATATTTGTCATTCATGGCAAAAACGAATTATATTGCGTGAAATTTTAGATTACCCTAATATCAATTCTATCAAATACCCGTAAGCTATTGATTCCAATACATCCCTGAAACCTTTCCTAAGTGACTGTGTTTCCAAGCAAAACACAGACTTACGTCTCAATATTCATTGACCGTGCAACACGTGGGTCGTATAGTGGGCACCGGTGCAACGACGTGGTGGCAAGTGGATCTTAAGCGCGAATAACGATGCGATTCAGGGGCATCACAAAACTCAGTGTTGACGCGAAAGGTCGTGTCGCTGTGCCGAAAGCGCATCGGGACCGCCTGCAAAAGGACGGCATCCGGGAGCTGGTGGTCACGGCAGACCCATCGCGTTGCCTGTTGGTTTATCCGACGCCAATCTGGCATGAGATCGAGGAAAAGCTCATTGCGATTCCGAACTCCTCGCCGCAGGCCCGGATGTTCCAGCGTTTGTACGTCGGTTATGCCACGGACATTGAGCTCGACAGTACAGGGCGCATCTTGTTACCTGCGGAGCTTCGCGAGTACGCAGGTATTGATCGAAAGGCAGTGCTGATAGGTCAGGGTAAAAAGTTTGAACTGTGGGATGAGCGCACGTGGGAAGTCGAATCGGAGAACTGGAAAAGCCAAGTCAACGATCTCGACGCCTCGGAGCTGCCTGCAGCACTTCAGAATATTTCGTTTTAGAACATGTCGACCGTCGGAAAGGCGGCAGAGCCTAGTCATGTCCCAGTTTTGCTGCACGAGGCAGTCGAAGCTTTGGCGTTGCAGGCAAATGGACGGTACATCGACGCTACGTATGGGCGCGGTGGACACAGCAGTTTTCTGATGGAGCAGTTAGGGGGTGAAGGTCGCTTGCTCGCGCTGGATCGAGATCCGGATGCGGTTGCAGACGCGCATCAGCGATTTGCTGGTGAAGCGCGCTTCACATGTGTGCAATGCAATTTTGGTGAGATGGAGTCTGCGGTGAACTCGCTAGGCTGGAAAGGGCAGGTCAATGGTGTGTTGATGGACCTGGGGGTCTCGTCACCGCAGCTTGATGTGGCGACACGTGGTTTCAGTTTCAGTCAGGACGCGCCTCTGGATATGCGTATGGATCCAAGCAGTGGTCAGTCAGCGGCGCAATGGCTTGCCTCGGTTAATGAGACGAGTCTCGCGCATGTTCTAAAAACGCATGGTGATGAACGTTATGCGCGACGTATCGCCAAGGCGATTGTGCTGGCGCGCGCAGACACACCTATAACGCGAACCGCTCAGCTTGCCGAGATCATCAAGGCAGCGCATCCACGCTGGGAGCGTCATCATCATCCGGCAACACGAAGCTTTCAGGCGATTCGTATTGAAGTCAATCGCGAACTTGAAGCGATCAGTCAGGCGCTTATGCAAGCGGCAAATGTACTTGTCGATGGTGGCCGCTTGTCGGTGATCAGTTTTCATTCGCTCGAGGATCGATTGGTCAAACGCGCTCTTCGCAAGCCACCACCGGATCCAGACCTGCCGCGTGGTCTGCCCGTTGATATGGATGTCGCGAGACAAGCTCATCCATGGAAAGTGATAGGCAAGCCCGCCAAGCCATCGCCTGATGAAGTATCGCGTAATCCACGTTCACGCAGCGCTACCTTGCGAGTGGCTGAGCGCTTGTCGAGGGTCGCGGCATGAACAGCGCTTCGATGTCCTCTGTTCTGATGCTTGCTTTGCTGGCAGCCCTGTGCGGCAGTACGGCCGTAGCAGTTGTCTACAGCAAGCATCTGAGTCGTCAGGCTTACGCAGAAATAAGCCGTGATCAGAAGGCCATTGATGAGCTTGAAGTGCAGTGGAGTCAGTTACAAATCGAGGAAAGCACGTTTTCCGAACACGGTCTTGTTGAGCGCACCGCTGAAGAGCGTTTGGGCATGGTTTATCCGGGTCTTGATGGCTCAATCATGATCGTCAGGTAAGTGAAAGAGCACAACAGCATGAAAAAACGTAGCCGACAAGATATTCAGAACAACTGGGGCATGCGCCGTAACCTCGTTTTGTTTGGTTTTTCCGCGCTCGGAGTCGTGTTGGTTTTGCGTGCGACATTTCTGCAAGTGCTTGACCATGATTTTTATCTCGGTGAAGGAAATGCACGCCAGCAGCGAACTGTAGAAATTGCCTCGCACCGTGGCAAGTTGACCGATCGTGCTGGTGCTCCCTTGGCTATCAGTACACCTATTCAAACCTTGTGGGGTGTGCCGTCCAAGCTTCAGGCACAGCCAGCAGCGATGCTTGAGGTCGCTGCGATTCTCGGTATCGATGGCGCCACCTTGAACGAACGTATTGCCAAGTCTGCGTCACGTGGGCGTGAATTCATGTACATCAAGCGTCATGTACCGCCACAAACTGTCGACAAGGTCATGGCGCTGCGTATCGCAGATCTGTCAGTCAAGCGTGAGTATCGTCGTTATTACCCAAGTGGCAGCGCGGCATCGCACTTGATCGGCTTTACCGATATAGATGATCGCGGGCGAGAAGGTCTCGAGATGGCCTACGATCAGTGGTTGTCTGGCAAGCCAGGTACACGACGTGTTGTTCGCGATCTTAATGGGCGTGAAATTACAGGTATGGATGTTGTCGAGTCGGCAGTTCCGGGTAAGGATCTACGCTTGAGTATCGACAAGCAGTTGCAATACTTTGCCGATCGTGCCTTGGTCGAAGCCGTCAACAAGAACAACGCTGAATCCGCTTCAGTCGTTGTCATGGACGTGCATACCGGCGAGGTCATGGCGATGGCTAACTTCCCGTCATACAACCCGAACGACATGGGGGATCGAAGTGGTGGGCGTCAACGAAATCGCAGCATAACTGACGTTTTCGAACCGGGTTCCACGATGAAGCCATTTACGATTGCTGCTGCGTTGGATTCAGGAGATTTCAAGTCAGAAGATATTGTTTTTACGTCACCGGGTTACTACACGATAGGCAAGTATCAAATAA
>CAYULV010000221.1:0-6706 GCA_964445655.1 uncultured Granulosicoccaceae bacterium
TTCATCCGTGTCGCCACCGCCGTCCTGCGAGGTCTGGGCAAGATAGGCCGCTTCCTCTGGCGCCTTGGCATTCTCATTAGGTTGGACCAGCACCACCTCCAGTGCGGGCGGGCTGCGGGTGGCTGCGAGAAAGGGGCTGAAGCTGACACCGAGTATAAACACGGCGTGAAAAGCCGCCGCCACAAACAAGGTGACGGTCAACAGATCAAAACGCTGAGGTTCGGTGGTGAGGGCTGGGACGTTCATACGGACGCAAGTTTAGGTCAGGCTGGCATCCAATGCGTCGAGATAGTCGTCAGCTATGCCTGGTTTGTAATCGCGGCCTGTCATGTCCCGCTGCATGTGAGCATCCAATTCGCGAACACAGGTAGGGCTGGTGACGTTGATTTCGGTCAGATAGCTGCCAATGACATCAAGGCCAACGAACATCAGGCCCCGTTCCAACAGGCTGGGCGCAACGGTATCGACGATACGTTGCTCAGCGGCCGTGATCGGCACTGGCACGCCACGTCCACCAGCCGCCAGATTGCCACGGGTTTCTCCCTGGGCGGGAATTCTGGCGAGGGCGAAGGGGACCGCGCGGCCGTTAACGACCAGCACGCGCTTGTCGCCGTCGACGATTTCCGGAATGTAGCGCTGTGCCATGATCTGTCGACTGTCATCCAGGGTTGAGCGTTCGAGAATGATGTTGATATTGGGGTCCGACGGGGTCAGGCGATAAATGCCGGCACCGCCCATGCCGTCCAGCGGCTTGATGATGGCATCCTCGTGCTCCTCGACAAAGGCCTTGAGGCGCTCGCTACTGGTGGTAACCAGCGTCGGTGGGCAAAGTTCGCTGAACCCGGCAGTGGATAGTTTTTCATTGACATCACGCAGGGAACTTGGACGATTACTGACCAGAACACCTTTTTGCGCCGCTAGCTCGAGCAGATAGGTGGTGTAAATGTAATCCATGTCAAAGGGCGGGTCCTTGCGCATCAAAATGATGTCGTTTTCTGTCAGAGGGGCATCGACTGGCGCTTCACTGGTGAACCAACGATCGTTGTCATCGAACACTTCCACCTTGCGGCGTCGGGCGAACACCTCTCCCTTGTCGATATAGATATCGCGCTGCTCGATGCAGTGAATCGTCCAGCCGCGAGCGCTGGCGGCCAGCATCATCGCAAGGGTGGTGTCTTTATAGGGAGTAATGGATTCGATGGGATCCATTACCACGCCGAGTGTGCGACTCATGTATTTTCTCTGCTCAAGTGTGAACGGGCTGTTGAAAATTTAAGTTTAAATTACAGTATCGCATGCGTGACTGATAGCCTGCCATCGGATACTCTTGTCGTTCTTATCAAAGGTAAACCGAATCGACGCATAACATGACGCGAACCGGCGAGCAATTTACCCCAGCGACACCTCGACCTTCAGGTGACTACATCGTCCTGCTGGTTGATGACAGCAAGACCATTCGACGCACTGCAGCGAGCTATCTCGGCAAGGCGGGCTATTCCGTTGTCACGGCAAGCGACGGTTTCGAGGCCTTGTCAAAAGTCGTTGAATATCGTCCGGCCGTAATTTTCGTGGATATCGTCATGCCCCGCCTGGACGGCTACCAGACTTGCGCTTTGATCAAAAATAATGCGGAATACCGAAATATTCCGGTGGTCATGTTGTCGAGCAATGACGGATTGTTCGATAAGGCACGTGGCCGGGTCGTGGGCAGTAATGCGCACGTATCCAAGCCTTTCACCGAAGATAGTTTGCTCGATGCACTGAAAGCGCATCTCGCTGAGCCGTCGGCCATGGAGTCTCAGGACAGAACACGGGACAAGACGGCCGTTAAAGCTTCCACTCAACCTGTTTCAACGGAGGTCTGATCTTGGCGGACATTCTGCTCGTCGAGGATTCGCCGACTGACGCTCACGCTTACAGCGCCATCCTTCGATCGGATGGGCATGTGGTGCGAACGGCCGTTAATGGTGAAGAAGGGATCGATATGGCCCGCATGCATCATCCTGATGTTGTATTGATGGACATCGTCATGCCAGGCGTCAATGGGTTTGAAGCGACGCGTGAGCTGCGGCGTGATGCAGAGACACGCGATATACCTGTGATCATTCTGTCAACCAAAGATCAGGAGACTGATCGTATCTGGGGCTTGCGACAAGGGGCGATCGATTATCTGGTGAAACCGGTTCAGCGTGCTGCCTTGCTGCGAAGCATCGATTCGGCTCTGGCCAGCGCGTGAGCAAGTCGCACTTACTCTTCTTGGCTGGAGAGCACGCGCTCGCCGCACCCGCCAATGTTGTTCAGGCGGTGCACGATTCCCTGGATGTTCAACGGGTGGCTGGAACCAAGTCCTGGTTCAAGGGGCTTGCGGTTGCTAATGGCAAATTGTTACCAGTGACCGATCTGTGTGAATTTCTGGGCCAGCGCAGTGCATCGGGGCACACGATAGAACTGTCCGAATCTGTCGGTATTGCCGGACTCAAGGTTGATGATGTTTTCGGTTTGAGTGATAAGACCGCTGATCGGCGTAGTGCCGACGAAGGTGTACCAGCAAATATGGCTGTTACCCCCTGGGTCATCAGTGATGCTGGACGTGAGTATCGTGTCATAGATATCGAAGCGATGCTGGTGCGACCCGAATTCATTGATATTGCCGAGTCATCAGGCTCATGAAACTGCCTTTGATCGCATTTCCGCTGGCAATGATCTGCTTGCTGCTGTGCCTGATCATGGCTTTTTCTCTCAACGTTCAATCAGAGCAACAGATGTCGCAGGCTCTCGGCGATACCGTGTCGGGGGCGTCGATTGAAACCGCTACGCTCAGTCTTGAGAAATCGCGTGCCTGGTTGATCGGCAGCGTTGTCCTCTTGCTGATCAATGTTGGCTTGTTGGCCTGGTTGGCGTGGCAGTACTTTCGAACTGGAACGCGGCAAGCAACTCTGTCTGAAACACAGACCCGTCGGGAGCAGGCTGCGATTCTGAAGCTGCTTGATGAAATGGCACCTCTGGCAGACGGAGACTTGCGGGTCAAGGCTACGGTCTCGGAAGCGAAGACCGGCGCGCTGGCTGATGCTTTCAATCATGCCGTGAGCGAACTTCGCTGGTTAGTGGACACGGTGAGTCTGTCGTCTGCACAAGTGACCGACTCGGTGCAAAGTTCGCGTCTTGCGGCCAATCAGATGGCGAGGGCCTGTAGTGTGCAGGCACGCGAAGTTCATCGTAGCTCAAACTATCTTTCTGCCATGAGTGCCACGATGGCCGAGTTATCAATGCAAAGTAGCGAGTCGTCGCGCATGGCGACGCTGACAGCCAACGAGGCAGAATCGGCAACGCGAGCGGTCGACGAGAATGTGAATAGTCTCGGGCACATTCGCGATGAGGCGAATATGACAACGCAGATGATGCAGCGTCTACTTGAGAATACCCAAGCGATTGATGCGCAGGTGGCGGCGATTCGTGCGGTGGCCAAGCGTACTGATTTACTGGCCTTGAACACAACGATTCGCGCATCTGCCGACGCTTTGGAAGGGGTATCGGGTTCGGGCGATTTAAGTCGTCTGGCTGACGAGGTATCTGATCTTGCTGCGGTGTTGGGAACGGCAACCCGTGACATTGTCAGTCTGACACGGGGTATCAGTGATGATGCAAATGTGACGGCGCGAGCCATGCAAGATACCAATCAGGAGCTTGCGCGTGGATTGCTACAGGCCGAGCAGGCGCAAATCAGTCTTGAATCCATTCGCGACAGTTCACGTAGCGTGCAGGCCTTGATTGCCGACATGGCCGAGCGGGCAGTCCGACAGTCCAGTGTGGTCAACCGATTGAATCGGAACATGAGCGTAATCAACAAGATCACCAAGGACACATCGCTTGGCGTTCAACGCACTGCGACAGGACTTGATGAACTGCAGGAAATGGCAAACGAGTTGAAGCGGGGCGTGGCTGATTTCCGTCTGCCCCCCAAGCGCATCAAACGTGCATTGTCAGATAAGGTCAAGGTGGATACTGCACATCATGGCTGAAACCATCGCTCCGGATTTCAGTCATTTAGCTCTAGCGCATTTGCAAGTGCACAGTGAAGCCTTTCGTGATCACGTCAAGGCTTATATCCAAAAGCCTGCCAATGACCGACTGGTACAGCTGATTGATGACATTCAACGTTTTCGCAACACGCTTGTGCTGCTGGATAAACGTGGCGCTGTGTTTGTCGCAGAAGAAATTCATGAGTTACTGAACGCGGCGGCCAACGGCGTTATTACTGACCAGCAAGAGCTTGCCAACGTTCTGGTGTTAGCGGGCGACAAATTCAGTGATCACGTTTCGATGCTCAAGCGTGATGGCAATCTTGATAGCGCCTTGCCGATGTTGCCGCTGGTCAATGATAGTCGAGCTTGTCGGGCGGCCAGTTTGTTATCCGATTCTGTCGTGCTCGCGGCGGGCATCGAGTTGCCGGACAGTGTCATGCAACCAGTTGAATGGACAGCTTCCTTAAGCGATGCTCAGGTACGCCAGGAATGTGCTGAGTGGCATGCCTGTATCAGTCAGGCTCGGCCACGGGTCATGCAGGAGTTGCTCGGTTGGTTTCAGAGCTCTGACGCTTTGCCTCGAGATGTCCTGATTGGTGAGTTCAAACGTTTCGAGGAGTTTGCGGTTGAGCGAAAAACGCTATCGGCACTAGTGCCGCTGATGCAAAGTAGCACGGCACTGTTACAGTCGCTCAAGGACGGCACGAGTGAGAACTCGCCGGCGATACGCCGCCTGTTCGGCCAGATCGAGCGCTGGCTTTATCAAGCGGATGGTGCTGTTAATGCAGAGGTGCGCGATAGCGTGATCGTGCCGCCGACCTTGCTACGCAACAGCTTGTATTTTGTTGCTCAGATTCAAGGTACGTCCCGGCTTGCCATGCAACTGCGCCGGCAGTTTCGACTTGAACGCATTCGTCACAATCCGTCAAACGATTCTGGTGATATTGATGCCGGGATTGGTATCGCCTATCACTTGAGTAATGCGATACGCGACAGTATCGATGCACAAACGGCTGATCTTCGCGAATGGCTGGACCAACCGGCTACCCGCGGTGATCACCCACATGTGCAACGCTTGAATCAGCAATTGCAGCAACTGGAACCGGTGCTGACTTTGATGGGGTCCGAATCGGCCTTGCAAAGTCTTCAATATATCAATGCGACCTTGGTATCGCTGCAAGGCGCAGACCCGGTCGATGCGAATACTCGCTTGAACCTGGCCGAATCCTTGATACGACTTGATCGTGCTCTGGACGAAGTAGGGCGCAAAAGTCTGGGTGTCCCGTTACAGTCTGGCGACCTGTCCAGCCTTGATGGTGGTGACGTCTTTGTCGATATGGCAACGGATGCTTGTCTGACAGAGGCTCGTGGTGTTCTGCATGGTGTTGCCAGTGAGATAGAGGAAGCAATCAAGGAAGGGGGGATGAGCTCGTACCGCCAAGCACCTTTGATCAAGCGCCTGCAGGCAGTTGATAACGCTTTGCAGATCATTCCCTTACCGGAAATGCGTCCTTTGTTCGATGGGCTTTGCGATGTAGTTTCTCGTCTCGATCAACCTCTTGGGGCAAAGGCGATCGAAGCGTTGACCACACTTTTGGTCTCAATGGATTACTACCTTGGTTGTGTTTTGCAACCACAACCCGCAGCCGGTCAGTTACTTGTTGACGCTGAAGACGCACTGGTAGTTGTACTTGAGAATGATTTGAAAGTGACTGAACAGCCAGCGGCCAATGATGATGTGTTCATGGCCGCAGTGCTGAATGAAATGTCACTCATTGGTGGCAATCTTTCCGCTTTACGTGGTGATGGTGACACTCAAGGCTCGCAGGCCGTGACGTCCTTGTCAGAGTCGTTTGCCCGTCTGGAAACTCTTGCGAAGGAATCGGAAGCCAGCGAAGTCCAGGAAATTGCTGAGCGATCACGCACCTTGCTGGCGCGTCATGAGGGACCGTTAGCGGTCCCGGAAGAAGATGTCGCACTGCTTGAAGAGGTGCATGCAGTACTGCCTCAATTGCTGGCACGGCGTCAAGGTGGCTCGGACGAGGTGCGCGGACTCGATACCCTTGTCGCTGATCTGGCCAGGCTCAAGGATGGTGTCGCAGGTACTGCAGAAGATCAAACGCTGCAGGATGTCTTTCGTCGCGAATGCCAGATGCACATTGATGTTCTGGCGGCGGCGGTTGATGAAGCTCTGGCAGATTCGACGTTGAATCTGCCGACTGAAAACATGTTGCGTGCCTTGCATACCTTGACCGGTAGTGCGCAGACTGTCGGTGCGAGCGAGATTGTCGCTTTGGTACAACCGCTGCAACGTGCCACCTTGGACAGACAAAGGCGTGGCGAACAGTTTGATCGCAGCGAAACGGAATATATCGGTGAGTTGGTCGAAGCCTTGGGCGCGCGACTTGAAGCCTCAAGCAATGGCGGGGACGTAAGCCTGGACATCATTGCCATTGAACAACGCATGCCATTGCTATTACGTGATACGACGGTGACGCCGGTACTGGCAGAAAGTGGCCGTGAAGTATTGCCGCAAGTTGATTCACTGGCTGCAGTTTTTGATCAGGAAGCTCGTGATCTACTGATCGATTTTTCTACGGCAACCGACGTCAGCCGTGATCCTGTCGCCGCACTTGCTGTATTGCACACCTTAAAGGGGAGTGCACGCATGGCGGGTCAACATG
>CAYULV010000222.1:0-2331 GCA_964445655.1 uncultured Granulosicoccaceae bacterium
GAGCTCGCGGCGGGTTCGCCAATCCATATGCTGCCAATCACCAGTTGCGCGATGATGTTCATGGGTTCATCGGATACGCGAACCCCGGCGAGTCGTCTGACTTCCCGACCATCGATATACCAAACAACCAGTCCTTCTTCCCACAACACGCCATAGGTGTGGAAATCAGCACTCAGGTCGATACCGGTTTGTATACTCATGGTCGGGGATGAGTGCCGTTCACCGCTGAAACTGCGGAAACGATTACTGTCATGGTAGTGGTAGGTCTGGTAAGCGGTATCCGCTTGTGAACCGATATATTCCAGAACATCGATTTCCGGTTTGTTCTTTTCGAAATCCTGGTTGAACAGGTAAAACGTCGACAGAAGACCTTCCCCACCTGCGAGCTTGGCGCGCATTTCAACGTAACCGTAGGTCATTTCAAAATGATCTGCGGTGGTAATGACGCCGGATAGATAGGGTTGGTTGTTCGCAGCGCCTAGTGATTCTGCAGGAGTTGGTACCCCAGTTATTTTCAAGCTGTCGCCGGTGAACGAGAACGGGTCGTATCCGGTTGCATTGTCGCCAAACGTATTCACGAAATATTGACGTTCACCATTGATGATTGTGTTTTCACCCCAGGGAAGCGATGTTTTCCATACCGATCGGTCAAGGCTGTCGCCATCGAATGATTCGTCCAGTACTTGTACAAACCCAGAGAGATCAACAGCACTGTCTTGCGGCGACTGGAATTGCATGACGACTGGTGCCGAGGGCGCAGACTTCATGCCTTCGTTGTCGACAGCCACGATCGTATATTCGTGACTGCTACCCGCTGCAGGCTGAGTACCCTCACAATGGGTGTAGCGGGTGTAGTTGCAATCAATGTATGACGTACTGATCCAACTTCGATAATCGAACTCGTAGCCGGTATCACCGCGCACCGCATACTGGAACACGCCATCGCGATAGATCTCATAGGCCTCAACTGACTGATCATCAGTCGAAGGCGCCCAAGACAACTCCACCCAGTTTTCACCACTGAGAAGCAGAGTCAAGCCTTCTGGTATTGAAGGTGGTCCCGCGCCTCGACTCCGGTCTTCGATAAACGGACCGACTAGTGACAAGGATTCCGTTCGGGTTGGGCTATCGTCTTCACGACCAGAGGTGTCAGCACCAGTCGCTATTGGGGCTGCGAGATCGCTGGTGGTTTCTGGAGAAGGCTCGGGCGTGGGTGCAGGTGCAGGTGCAGGTGCAGGTGCAGGTGCAGGTGTCTCGGACTCTATCGGTGGCCCATCGATCGGTCCACCTTCGTCAAGTGGTGCAGTGGGTGTCGAGGGAGTGACAGGGTCGTTGGGGAGTGTCGTCGGCGGCGAGGCGGTGGGTGATTCAGGCGCGACAGGTGTTTCACTGACGGGTTGATCCGATACTGGCGTCAGCGGTAGTTGTGCAGAGCCGTCACCTGAAGAGCCGCCTCCGCAGGATGCGATAAGCAGGCAAGTAAAGAGCGCTGTAAGAGTGTTAACGCGAGTTGATATCAGCATACGGGGCACTTCCATGAATTCGTGTTTAGGTAACAACGTGTGTAGGTAATAAAGTGTGTGACCGGTTAGATGTCACCAGTCGACTGTCAAATATAGGCGAGCAGATTCATTGCTTGAATGAAATCGATCATTGTGGCTTCCTTGTCGATGCACACTATAGATGAACATCCAGCAGAATCTCTTCAGACTGCCAGTATGTAATCTTACGCACCAAAGAAACGTAGTTGGACCGGAATATTACCGCCTTAGACTATTTTGAGGATCAGTCGACGGGAATCCAGATAAGCGCTACATCGTCAATACTGATATCGGTTTTTTCGAGTCCGATAGTCATGGAATCAATCTCGTGCGCTTTTTCGGCCCATTCGTTTTGAATTTCGAAGAGATCTTCACTTAATGATTCTTCAAGTTCATCCCGATCTTCCATCAGCTCGGCATAACGATTCTCAGCGGTTTTGAGTCGTTCTTCTGCTTTCGCAGCCATACGCCCCTTGCTTTGGCTGCGTCGGATACCGCCGGTAACCATCGATCGTGTACTGCGCCTTCCACCTAGCAAACCGCCCAGAAGGCCGCCGGCAATATCAAGTACCTGACTAGTGCGTTGATCTTTTTTACGGCTGGCTGCATCAAACTCCAGTTCGCGTAATTTGTCTTCCGCTTTCTGAATGGATGTGTTGACCCGTTCAATTTTTTTCATCAGTACTTTACGAAGCTTGTCCGCATCCTTGTCCGCCATGTCATCGGCGACTTGCTGACACCGTGCTTCAAATTCATCACGTGTTTCGCCAATACGTGAGTAAACCTTGAG
>CAYULV010000222.1:2431-6693 GCA_964445655.1 uncultured Granulosicoccaceae bacterium
GACACCGTGCTTCAAATTCATCACGTGTTTCGCCAATACGTGAGTAAACCTTGAGCTCTGGATTAAGCAGCAGTTCGACTTCCTGATTGCGATACAAGTGATCTTTGATTGCCGTTTGCGCTGACTTGAAATAGGTTTTATTTTTTATTTTTGCATCGGGAAGTACATAGATTGCGCCTTCTGGTTCATCCCGTTTCAAATCGCGATCATCGTAGTCGACCACAATGGCATCATCGGCATCGACGGGACCATCAAGCGGGGTGATAATCGCTTCCCATTCGGTCTCGTGGCGCAATTTGGATTTGGTATCGTCGAACAGCATTTCCACACGTACGGCAAGTCCTGCCTGCAAGCGTTTTCCATCAGCACTCGCGCCTATAGCATCGGCATAGGGGACAGCCCGATCAAGATAGCGAACTGCCACGGTATCCGCGATTTGTGGGACCACAGCGCTTTCGTTGTCGGCAAGTTGAACGGGTTTATCGGCGCTTGCTTTGGTTGAGTCACCACTAACTGTTGGTTCTGCGCTGGCTGCGGCTGCCCGCATGCTGTCAGTAGTCAACTGACTGATCTGATCACGTGTCAATGGGCCTGGTAAATAGGACATTGCCCAGCGTGTTGAAAACTTCGCTGGCCCGCTTGCCTTGGTCGAATGCAAGACAAACTCGCGCTTGTCCAATCCTGAAATGGTTTTACCAATGGCGGCGACATCAACAGAGCCATCTGATGCACCCATGCCGTCGAGCAATCGATCTTTGTCCTGTTCGGTTTGCAAGCGACCAATCATCCAGGTACCAGCATTTGAAATAGCCTTGTAGTCGATGTCGACCGGGTTTTGAGTGGACATGACCAAACCAACGCCGAAGGCACGTGCTTGTTTCAGGATGGTCAATATCGGTTTTTTCGAGGGAGGTGAACCGATCGGTGGTACATAACCAAACACTTCGTCCATATATACCAATGCGCGAAGATCAGACGTGCCCTGTTGTGCACGCATCCATGTGACCATCTTCGATAGTAATAGTGTGACGACGAACTGCCGTTCCTCTTCACTCAGATGTGCCAGTGACACGATGGCGGCTTGCGGTTTACCGGAATCGCTATAAAGAAGGTTTTGTATATTCAGCTCGGGACCTTCTGTCCAACTGGTGAACGATGGTGATGCTGCAAGACCATTGAGTTTCATGGCCAGCTTGACCCGATCTCCTGGTGGAAAGAAGGAATCGAGATCGATGACGCCGAGCTTTCTCATCGGCGGTTGTTGCACCATGCCAATCAAGGTACCGAGATCCAGATCCTTGCCTTGGGACCAATGCCAGTGAATGATATTGGACAGAAGAATGTGCTCACGACTACTCAGGGGATCTGACGTGATGCCGACCAGCGCAAGAATTGATGAGGCGAAACCTTCGATTTCATCCTGCATGGTTTCGCTATCGGTACCAGCGGCAGGTGCTTTGAGCGATCCGATGATGTTTAGTGGAACACCAGACTGCGAACCCGGGGTATAAATCGTAAAGTCAGCTGTGTCGTGCATCTTCTGAATGCGTGAAGGCTCTATACCGGAGCGCTGCAAACCTTCCTTCCATTGCGTTGCTTTCTCGAAGGCGACTTGCGCTGCATCACCCTTTGCCTCGGATTCACTGATCCATGGCATGAAGTCGGTGGGTAACAGATTCGGGAAACTCAACAGCAAATTGCCCATGTCGCCTTTCGGATCGATGATCAAGGTTGGCGTCCCGGCCAGCAGAGCTTCTTCGAGAAGAACCACGCCAAGCCCTGTTTTGCCTGAGCCAGTCATGCCGACGATGACGCCATGCGTCGTTAGATTGGCTGACTTGTAGAAAAGCGGACTGTCGTCTTCCGAATTCTTGCCAAGGTAATACTGACCACTGGGTGTATCGATGCTCATCGAGTGTCGCCTTTTTATTCTGCTTTGATGATCAAAGCCCGGGGGGCATGATGCTGGCCGTAATAATAGCAATAGAATCGTCCTCTGACGTCGCCATAGAAAGCGCTCAGCGGCATATTTACGGTGTTTTTATGGCGTCTGTGTGGTTGGAGACTCTGTAATATCGACAGTTTCGCTATAGTCGACGTGTCGAAGCGTCTGAAAGGCCCGAATATGAAGCAAACGACCGACACGGTCTCATTCATCGCAATGAAAGACGGTACCGAGGCGGATTACAAACTTTTACAATCGCTCGAAGAACCGTATCTGGCCTTGACCGCGGATCGTGTGCTCGCCGAATTAAGACGTCATGGTGAAGCGACCCTTGAGGGCTACCACATCACGCGTTTAGCTCATGCCTTGCAATCGGCTACTCGGGCTGAACGAGACGGCGCCGATATCGACTGGGTTGTAGGTGCTTTATTGCATGATATCGGTGACGGCCTGGCACCACAGAATCATGATCGTTTTTCGGCGGAGGTCATTCGGCCGTTTGTGCGCTGGGAAGTGTCGTGGGTGGTGGAACATCACGGCATCTTTCAAATGATCTACTACGCGCATCATTATGGCTGGGACAAGAATGCCCGTGATCGATATCGTGATCATCCTTGTTTCAGCACATGTAGTGAATTTTGTGAACGTTGGGATCAATCATCCTTTGATCCAGACTATGACAATGAATCACTCGAACACTTCGAACCTATGGTTCGAAGTGTTTTTGCACGCAAAGCTTATGACCCTGATGTTATTCAAGAAGGGTATGTCGGAGGGCTAGGTCTTGAGTCGGTGAGCGCATGATTGAAGAAGCACCACTACTGACCATTCATGCGGAACGTGCACGACCCACAGCGTCGCAACTTGATGCCTTACGTGGCGTACCGACGGGGTACCTTGCTGATGCGATGAACGGGCGTGGTGGACTTGGGCCTGATATCAAAGCGCTGAGCCCTGGGGTATTGCCCGAGAATTTATGCGCCGCGGCGTTCACGTGTTTATGTGGCCCCGCCGATGTGTTGACCGTATTTGCCGCCTTGGGTGAATTGAAACGCGGCGACTTGCTTGTCGCGGCAACGAATGCTTATCGGCATTGTGCGGCTGCTGGCGATCGTGTCATGGGCATGTTGAGAAATAGTGGCGCAAGCGGATTTCTAACAGATGGCTTGATGCGTGATCTGCAAGGTATAAACGATGTGGGTCTTCCAGTCTTTTGTGCAGGTTTATCGCCAAACTCGCCTTTTAGTAAAGGGCCTGGGGAAATTGGTTGTGAAGTGGTTATTGGTGGCGTCAGTATCAATACCGGTGATGTGGTTGTGACTGATGATTCAGGTATTGTGGTCGTACCTTATGAAAAATTAGACGATGTCATTGCATCACTTGCAGGTATACGAACGCTAGAAGATGCGCTTGATGAAAAAGTTCGGCAAGGTATGAGAATTCCCGATGATATTGCCGCATTGTTGAGATCCGACAAAGTTAAACGGCTTTAATATCAGTTGTTAAATGTGATCTCGGTAAGCCGAGAGTCGATCAAAACTTTGCAATTGACGCGGGGTTTTTCGCATTTGGATATTGCCGACACTCATCCTGTCGACAATATCCGGACTAAATCCACGCGAGCGCTTATAACTCAAACCAATATCATGCAAACGGTGTCGGGCTCACGAAAAACATTTTGAGCTGGTAGGGATTAAGGACGAGTCCATCATCGATAAGTGATTCAAGATCGTATTTCATACCGTTGTCCACTATCGGATTGTTTGCCAAGTGGCTTACAGTAATCCTGTCGCCAGAGCGGTTGTCCACTCTCACTGCATGTTGTGCCGAACCATTTATTTTTGATACATGTACATTGATGCGTGGATCAATGGTGATCGCCTGATCGTTTTTCTGCTCTTGGTGTCTGTTACCGCCAGCGGCGGCTGTTATGGGTAACAAGGCACTCACGGCGATGCCTGCGCCGAAGTGCAGGGTCTTGCGTTTTTCACGGTCAATGGGACGTGATTCGGCTCGGATTGATTTCACGGCAAACTCCTTCATCGGTTGTCTGTTCACTATAGGGTCGCGACAGGGTATTTCCGAAAACATATTTCAATTGCTGACATTTCCGGATTTGTCACTATTACGCGCCATCATCTCGATCCGGATCCAAACGGCTTTCAGAAGGGCTCAAGACGAGGCCGAGCGAAACACTCTTTCGTACAGTGCTGTTGGCTTTTCATTATCGGAAAATCAATGACTTAGGGGTGGTCAAGGGTTAAATATGCAACCGGTTGCAAAAAATGCTTGCATGCAGGCACCGGCGCTCGCATAA
>CAYULV010000223.1:0-1721 GCA_964445655.1 uncultured Granulosicoccaceae bacterium
ATAACAGATAGTGTTTTTCTTTGTTAACGGATTTATTGATGCTGTGATAAGCGTAGATCAGCACGATCAAACTGATACCGGAGACGACCAGCAACAAGCTCGCATTGAGTGTGTCTACGTAGTATTCGATGCCCGTAGGTGCAGCCCAGCCACCGATCGAGTAACGAATGGCGACACCACTGTCGAGTACTTGAACAAGCAAGCCCCAGGCGGTGGCAAAGGCAAGCACGTTGGCCAATACGGCGAGCGCCCAGGCCGCTTTTCCGTTGCGCAGGATGATAGCAATTGGCGCCGCTATCAACGGCACCATGATTTGCAGAGCGGGTAGCTGGTCGGCAATCAAGAATCCTGCTCCATGGATTCCATCGTACGAAGCTCATCTTCTTCGATGGTGCCGTAGCTCTCGAAGATACGCACGATCAACGCCAGTGCAACAGCGGTGGTCGCAACGCCCACCACGATAGCGGTGAGAATCAGAACATGCGGCAAGGGGTTTGAATACACAATCGTTTCATCTTCCAACAAGATCGGCGCTGTTCCTCCACTGACCTTACCCATCGTTATATAGAGATAAAAGATCGAAGTTTGAAAGACGCCAAGGCCAATGATTTTTTTGACCAGATTGTAGCGGGCAATCATGATGTACAGGCCTGCCATCATCAGGATGATCACGATCCAGTAATTGTAGAGTCCGGCAATCGTGCTCATCGTTTGCTCGCAAAACCGTAGAAAAGGCTGATCATGACCGCCGTTACAGTAATACCAACACCGAGTTCCACCGCGAAGATACCCCAGTGTTGTCCGTGTAGTGGATTGTGTGCCAAGGCGTCATAGTCGAGCAGATTGGCACCGAATAGCATGGTCAGGATACCGGTCCCGGCATACAACAAAACACCGCTTGCCATCAAGATACGCAGCACATTAGGCGAGATGACTTTGCGTGTTCTTTGCAAGCCAAATATCAGACCATGCAGTATGAATGCGGAAGCGAAAATGACGCCGGCCTGGAAGCCACCACCAGGGCCGTAATCACCATGAAATTGCACGTACAGAGCAAACAGCAGAACGAACGGGATCAACAACTTTGTGACGATCTGCAGAACGCGGTGGCGTTGTCGGGGATAGAGTTTCATCGATCTAGCTACTCGCGCGCGAATCATCATCGCTGATGCTGGGAACATCGCCAGGGGCGTCCTCAGGGGCTTCGTCTTCCGGGCGTCGACGCTTCAAACCCAAAAGGCTAAGAACTGCAATACCGGCTGCGAACACAACCACTGTTTCACCCAAGGTGTCATAGCCTCGGTAGCTTGCCAGGACCGAGGTGACCAGATTGGGCGGACCAACCTCGTCGGCAGATTGGTATATAAAACGCTCGGCGAGCTCCGGGTGTGTCTGAGCGGGGGATTCAGCACTGCCGTAATGCGGCATATCGAGACTGCCGTAGATCAGTAGACCACCGGTGATAACAACAAAGATCAGGGCCAACACGCTGTCATGTCCGCGAGGTTTCTGTTCATGCTTGGTGAATGACAAGGCACCCAAGAACAATATCGTGGAAATACCTGCGCCCACTGCAGCCTCGGTAAAGGCAACATCCACAGCGTCCATGACAACGAAAGCGCCGGCGGCGACCAGGCTATACATACCCAACAGGATGACAGCCGCCAACAGATCTCTTAGCACAATGATGCCAATGGCGATGACAACCAGAAAGGTCAGCA
>CAYULV010000223.1:1821-6679 GCA_964445655.1 uncultured Granulosicoccaceae bacterium
GCCACCGGCGACGATAAAGACGCAACCGCTGAGTATGAGTAGCCAACTTACCAGCGCAATCAGGAAGTCGATCATCAGTAATCATCTTCCTGATAAGCACCGCTGCCAAGATCATCGTATTCGAAGAACTTCAGTACGGCGATGGTTCCAACAAAGTTGATCAGGGAATACACAAGAGCGATATCGAGGAAATCGGGTCGTCCGGTCATAAAACCGTATACAGCAATCAGCAATACGGTTTTGGTGCCCAGAGAATTCACCGCCAGCAAACGATCAAATATGCTGGGACCCAACAAGGCTCTCGCCAAGGTCAGCATCATGGTGACCAGCACCGCAATAGTCGCAACAATAAACATTATTTCGCTTGATCCGGCATGATCATATGGGGTTCGACATCACGTATATGGCTAGCCATTTCACCGTCCTCGAGTTCGTGCAAGCTGTCCTCGTGCAAGGCGTGGACAAGGATGTCGTCATCAGGGGTGAAATTGATCGCGGTGGTCCCTGGGGTCAATGTGATGGAGTTAGCATAGATGACTCTACCCAGCTCGGTATCGGGGGTTGCGGTCACTCTACGTAATGTGGGCTTGATGTCCATGTCGGGCGACAGGACTCGCCGTGTTACATCGATGTTAGATAGCACGATTTGCTTGCCCAACCAGCCCCAATACTTGAAGATATGCAGGAAGCGAAAGTAGATGGGCTGCCCGCGATGCTGCAGGATGCGCATGCGACGCGCCAGATACACCACCAACGCGACAGACAGCGCTCCCAGGATCAGCAACTGCGTTTTAAACAGCCCTGACATCAACAACCACAGAACTATCATGGTCGCGGTAAGTCTTATAGTTAGAATCATCCGCGTAGAGTCGCAAGGAATGAGCCGGTAATTTTACCATGTAGTGAGAATTACGCCTCATAACATACGTAAGTTGTTGCATTCTAGATAACTAAGCTAGGCAAAAAACGTCAGACCTTATCTGCGGTGATAGACTCTCGCCGCCCGCTTCAGGATCGAAAACTTCAAAAGTGTCATACAAATTACAGCCATTGCGCCACACCCTTTTTGCGCTTGCCGTCTCGCTGGCTGTCGTCGCTTGCGGCAGTGGGGACATCAATGGGCCAACTGCATCACCTGACACGACACCAGACACCACTCCCGACACTACGCCCGATAACACACCGGTCACCCCCCCCGAGACGGGCGGAGCTGGTAGCAATGGGGATTACACCATTCAGATCGGCACGGGTTCGGTCGTGGTTGAAGAAGGTGGTTCTGCGGTCAGTGTCCCCGTGGAAATTATCAGAAATGACGGCCATGACAACACCGTGACACTGGCAGCTGAGGGGCAGACTCCAGAAGATGTACGGCAGCTTTTCTGGCAGTTCGAAGACGCCAGTATCAGCGCCGACGAAAGCAGCACTGAGCTCGTTCTGCAGCTTGATCTGAGCCGCCAACCGATTCTCCCTGAAAACCGGGTTCTGCGCATCATCGCAGCCGATGCCGAACTGACTCCCTTGGTGGTGGATCTGACACTGGTCATCCAGCCCACCAGTGCGCCGGATATCTACTTGCTGGCCGGGCAAAGCAATATGGTCGGGTTCAGCGAAGCTAATGCGAAACTTATCGGCCCAGGCGAACCCGATGAACCTTTCGAACGCATTCAGCAATTGAACGTGACTGGCAATGATCAGGAGAATTTTGGTTCAGAGCCTAATTTCACGGATCCTGCGTCACAGGCCGCTTTCGAACCACGTTACGTTGCAGCACTTGATCCATTGCATGATGGATTTGACACGAACATTCAAGGCAAGGAGGGCACCTTTATCGGACCCGGCTTGTCATTCGCCAAACGCGCTCTGGAAGAAACAACGGCGGAAATTTTCCTGGTGCCCGCAGCATGGTCCGACACGGGTTTTTGCCGTCGAAGTACCAATGCCTTCCCTACCCTCGGCTGGTTGACCTTTGACGTCGGCGACGATAGTTTCAGTGGCAGCTTGCTGCATGATCGTGCCATAACACGAACCAATCTGGCCATCGAAGAAACAGGCGGTATCTTGCGTGGCATTCTTTGGCACCAGGGTGAGGCAGACTCCGATAACGGACTGTGTGCAGCCGCGTATGAACAAAACATTCGAGATCTGGTGAATTCCCTGCGGAGCAATATCATCATTGACGCGCGCGGCCCGATAGCTCGTGGACCAGACTCCGACGTGCCGTTCGTTGTAGGCACCATGTCCAAGGGGTCTGACGAACGTGGCGATCAACTACCGTTCAATGACTTCAAGAATATTGTCGACGGGGTGCATCGCAATATCGCCAATGTGGTGCCGAATTCAGACTTCGTCAACAATGACGATCTGGTGCCACCCGCCTTTCCTTGCGGTGAGGGCTCTTGCATTCACTTCGGTGCTGCGGCCTATCGCGAAATGGGCTCTCGCTACTACGATCGTCTGCGGGCCTTGCAACAGTAAAATTGTGATGTAGTTGGCATCCTTGAGTAATTGGGCCATTACTAAACACCCCAAGCGAGGTCAAGTTCAACATCACTCGGGAAATTGGTCGCTATCCTTATGTAATTCCCGCCGATAAACCGGCTCAACAATTACAGAATAATGTCCGATCACAATTTCCCTAAGACGTCTCTCTTGACCTGCTGGCGTCCTCTTGCTCTTGCTGGATTCGCGAGCCTGCTACTCGTTGGCTGCGGCGGCTCATCCGGTGACGACGTTGACCCTCCGCCTACTGGAAATTTCGAGCTCCTGATGGATACCACCGAGCTCGAAATGCAGTTGACTGAAGGCGATGAAAACGGCCTGGTGCTGCCCTTGTCGCTTGCCCGAACCAATGGCCATTCCGCGCAGGTGGATCTGACGATCTCCGGTGCTGGTGCTGGCGATGCGGCATTCATCGAAGGGGGCTTTTCGCAGCCTGCTCTAACCCCGGGTAACGATACGACCGACGCGATATTGCGATTGAATATTGGCGAAAGGCCGCTGATGCCTGAACAGCGACAATTTCTGATCGTCGCCACCGATGGGGTGGATGTCGATCAAATGAGCTTTACGGTAGACGTCAATCCGGTTGCCGCTCCCGATGTTTATTTACTGATCGGACAGAGCAACATGATTGGCTTCAGCGGTGACGGTACCCGCCAGGCTTTTCCTGGGGGACCCGATGAGCCCGTCGATCGCATACTTCAGCTTAACGTCACCAAGAACAACGAGTTTGTAGAATTTCTCGAATATGATGATTACGTTGGACGCGACAGTAACATCGTCGAACCCGCAATCGTCAGGGCAGAAGATCCACTTCATATACCACTGGATCCGAATAATACCTCGGGCAAGGATCTCGACTTTATCGGGCTCGGATTGAGTTTTGCCAAGGCGGCATTGAACAATACGACCCAGAATATCGTACTGGTACCCGCCGCATGGTCCGGCTCGGCATTCTGCACGAACGAGGATGGCCCGCCCGCTCAATGGAATTCAGAAGTTAGCGACAACCCTGATCTTGGCAATACCTGGATGTATGAACGCGCTGTCACACGTGCCAATATTGCGCTCGAAGAAACCGGCGGCATTCTGCGAGGAATCCTCTGGCACCAAGGCGAATCGGACTCAAACGAACGATGTGCGCCCGTCTATCAGGACAATATGGAAAAACTGATAAGCAACTTGCGCAAAAACATCCAGGCTGACCAGCGCGGAGACGTCGCCAGACAGGCCGACAGCAATATTCCTTTTGTTGTGGGCACCATGTCCCGCGGCAGTGATGAGCGCTGGGACTTGTCAGAATTTATCGGTCCAAAGCAGACTATTGACGATATCCATAAACTAATGCCAAGTCTGTTTCCACACGTCGGCCTCTCGAATAACGACGATCTGGTGCCGGACAATGGCTTTGCCTGCGGTAATTCAAGCTGTATCCATTTCGGCGCCCAGGCCTTGCGTGAAATGGGGAATCGTTACTATGAAGCCCTGTTGAGAGCAATGGACCAGTAAAACCGATGCTCAGCTGCTATAAAACTACAACAAGAAAAAGCAGAAAATTATTCCGATGAGACTGCATGCACTGCAATATTTGCGCGCATTTGCGGCACTGGCAGTCGTTTATAGCCATATCGTCATTCAGGTGGAGCCCTATCAGGAATGGCTGCTTGAATTCGGTAGCTTTGGTGTGGATATCTTTTTCGTGATATCCGGCTTCATCATGATTTATATCTCGAAGCCGAACGACACCCCGACGCGGTTTTTCATCAATCGAGTCAGACGTGTGGTTCCGTTGTACTGGTTCTTTACGTTGTTGATGGGCGTGATTTTATTGGTGGCACCTTCCCTGTTCAAAACGACGGTATTCGAATGGGACGCGCTGATCATGAGCCTGGCCTTCATTCCCCACTTCAGTGTCGCGCAGCCTGATGTGGTCTGGCCGATTGTCGCGCCCGGCTGGTCGCTTAACTACGAGATGTATTTTTACTTTCTCTTTGCCGTGTCGTTAATGTTTGCCGCTCACTTGCGCGTACTGTTTATCACCGCGGTAATCTCAATGGTTTTTATCGCCGCTCATTTGATTCCATCAGACGGCGCTTTTACGCTTTTCTTTCGCGAATCAATGGTGTTCGACTTTGTGACTGGAATGCTTTTGGCGGTTGCCTGGAAAAAAGGCTTTCGGCTGACATCCAATGCGGGTTGGCTACTGATTCTGCTTGGAATCGTACTGCTGTTTGCACGCCTGCCGATACCGCGATTCTTCGAGTTTGGCCTGCCTTCCATACTGGTTGTTACGGGGTGCTTGTTCATCAATGTAAAGCACTATCCAACTGCCAGTCTTGTAGGCGACGCCTCCTATGCC